>JBEPWC010000132.1:0-5802 GCA_041642615.1 Sulfurimonas sp.
GTATGGTAACCTTTTAAAGGTGAGACACGATGATGGGTATATGACACTTTATGCACATATGAAATCGTTTCGCCGCGGTATCTACAACGGTAAATATGTAAAAAAAGGTCATACGATCGGTTATGTTGGAAGCACAGGTCTCTCAACAGGTCCACACCTACATTTTGGTCTTTACAAACATGGACGTGCGATCAACCCTTTGCGAGTTGTTCAAGTAAACACCAAAAAGCTAAAAGGGAAAAAGAAACAAGAGTTTTTACAGCTTAAAAAGAACTACGACAAAAGTTTAGATATTCACCTAGAAAACTCTACACAGTACCTAAAAGAGCCAAAGCCAGACACAGTATGTTACTTTTTTGATAAGGAAAAATGTGAATGAGTTTACAAAAATAGATCATATAGGCAAACTAGATGATCCAAAATTTGTAAAACCTGTAAAGATTGAGTATATATACAAAAATCAAAAAAGAGTTTGGGAGGCAGTTGAGAGTCACAACAGTGTCTCAATCATCCTCTACAACATAGACAAAGATGCCCTTGTGGTTGTAAAACAGATGAGAATTCCCGTTTTAAATATGAATAAAAAAGATGGTGTAACATATGAGCTTTGTGCTGGGATCATAGACAAAAATATGTCAAAAGCACAGATCGTAAAAGAGGAAGTTTATGAAGAGTGTGGATACGATCTACCTCTTGGATCCATACAAAAGATAACCTCCTTTTACACAAGTGTTGGGATCAGCGGAGCACAGCAGACCCTCTTTTATGCCAAGTGTAATGATAGCATGAGAGTAAATAACGGTGGAGGTATGTCAGATGAAGATATAGAGGTCTTGCATATCCCTCTAAACAAAGCAAAAGATTTTATGTTTGATCTTTCATACCAAAAAACACCAGGATTGATCATGGGTTTTTACTGGTTTTTTGACAACATTAAGCAGCCTTAAAAATTACACATGTTTTGTTACCTTTATTTATATCTATTCTGATACAATATAACACGATTATAAAACAAGGGAAAAGATCATGTTTGTTAGAGTGGTTTATGTAAGTAGAGCTACAAAAGATTTTAGTGAAGATGAGCTTTTAAACATGCTTAAAAACTCTAGACCTAGAAATGAAGAGCATGGTATAACTGGGATGTTGCTTTATGGGTCTAAAAACTTTATACAAGTTTTAGAAGGAAAAAAAGCCTCTATAGATCAACTCTATAGCAATATCTTAAGTGATGATCGCCACACGGATTGTAAGCTTATCGACTACTCAGATGTTGACCAAAGAGCTTTTCCCAAATGGTCGATGGGTTTTAAACTTATTGACAAGGGCTCTGATATAGATGGATTTTCAGAGTTTATGGAACGCCCCATGACCCCAAAAGAACTTTCGCAAAATCCTGCGTCTGTTATTGGGCTTCTTTACAGTTTTAGATCCAAATCTGGAACTGTTAACTACTAAAGATAAAAAGATGGATATTACAACACAAAACAACATTACTCACATATCAGGAGACATAAAATCTATAAACGATTTTACAAAAATCCATGATGCCCTTGAAGAGCAAGTGAAGGCTCACAAAAAAATAAAGCTATTTTTTATAGATTCCTTGTCTATAACCTCTTCTGTCATAGGCTACCTCAACAAGCTTGTTCAAGGGGACAAAATAGACCTTGAATTGTATGTATCGAACAACAAACTATTAGAGTTACTAAAAGATCTTAAACTTACAGATATTTTTAAAGTACAACTTATTAAAAAATAGAAATGGCACAAAATATATGATCCAAGAAGACTTAAAACAACCATCGCTTAACTTACTTTGTGTAGATTCTAAAGAAAACACTACTAAACTCTTTGAAAAAAAATTCAACGACCAGTTTGAGAATATCTTCTTTGAAGACAACACACAAAAAGCTTTAGAGAGTTTTATAACCAATCAACCTGACATTGTTGTGATAGATAGTTCAGTTTCTGATGATAGCGGTATAGATATGATTGAGCAGATCAGAATAATGGATAAAGAGGTTCCAATAATCTTTATAACAAGCTTTTTCCAAAAAGATGTGATCGTCTCGGCTTTAAAGATCGGCGTAGATAACTTTTTTGAAAAGCCTGTAGAGCTTGATGTTTTAATTGAAACCATAAGAGATCATGCAAGGCTTGCAAACTTAGATAAATATGTAAAAGCACAAAAAGAAAATGAACTAAAAAACCTTAAAGAGATTGAACAGTATAAGTCACACCAAGAAAACATAGCTTTTCAAAAAGAGCTAAAGATCATGAAGAACGACTTTGATCCTTTTGTCAAAGAGATCGATGGAAATACTTTGTTTGTAGACACTTTTTACAAGCCTTTGGATATTTTAAGTGGAGATGCTTATACAGTTAGAGACATAGGAAATGCTGAGATCTTCGTAATGATTGCAGATGGTATGGGAAAAGGTTTATCTGCCTCACTTAGTGCTATGAACGCTGTAATGTTTGCTAACTATTTAATTGACACTAAAAATATATTTGATCTAGAGCGTATCGTACAAAATACAATTACATATATAAGTGCTATTTTGCTGGATGAAGAAGCATTGTCTATAAACTTTATACACCTAAATATGAAGAACAACAAGATGGAGTATGCTAAGTTTGCTATGCCTGGAACACTACTAATAGACAACTCAGGTAACATAATAAAGCTTAAATCAAACAACCCTCCACTTAGCATATTTACTAAAGATTTTAATGTTGATAGCTACGACACCTCATCTGTACTAAAGTTTCTATTTTACTCTGACGGGATCACAGAAAATACTACAAAAGATGGTGGAATTTACCAAGATCATATAAATAAAGATTTTCACAACTCTTTTACAGAACACGAACTTCATGATAAGTTTTTAAACTGTATAAATGAACAAGAGGATGATATAACTTTTGTGATGCTAAATAGACTAGAACTTTCAAAAAAAATCCTAAAGCAAAAAGCTTTTAACTCTACAACAGATGATGTCCAAAATGCTGGTGAGTGGTTTGAAGGTGTACTAACTCAAAAAAATATCCCTGCAAATGATTTAAACAGGTACTCTATAGCTTTTAATGAACTTTATATGAACGCATTTGAGCATGGAAATCTACAAATAGATGCAAAAGAGAAACACAAACTTATAGCTGATGGCATCTACATAGATCAGCTAAACAAGCTCTCAGCTGGAAACAAAAAAAAGATCAAAGTGATTATTAGGGAGATAAACTACCTTTTACACAACTACCTCTATGTAACTATAACCGATGAGGGTGATGGTTTTGACACTGAGGTTTTAAAAGACATCCATAAAGGTACAAAACGCTATAATGGGCGTGGTGTTTACATGTCTAAACGAAACACTTTAGGAGTTTACTACAACAAAAAAGCAAACTCAGTATCTTTTTTTATCCAAGTAAATGATGACTAAGAGATGATCGATATAAAAACAACCTTAAGTAAAAAGTCTCTTTATAGCTGATTATGAGCTAAACCGATGTCTCATTTCCAATGTCATCTAAGTAGGTAGTTATCTCGCCATGTTGTTGATAATTTTTCATCTTCATATCTTCATCTACTATATGTTCTATTAGGTATTTTTTAGTAACATCCTTCATCTTCTCTTTTATCTCTACAATCGACTTTGTTTCTTTTATAATGTTGTTTACATGCTCAATTATTCTAGCATGTAGCTTTTTGTGGTACTCAAGCTCTGGAAAGTTTATGGACTCCATGTACTCTTCCTCATCACTAAAATGAGTTTTCATATATTCGTTAAACTCCACTAGTAGAGTTCTAACCTCAGACTTCAAGTTATCATTTTCTAAATTAAAAACTCGGTTTGCAAGCTCAAACAGATGTTTATGCTGCTCATCTATTTTATTTATATCTAAGCTATACTTAGATGTCCAAACTACTGAATCTGACATAATAACTTCCCCCTTTTATTTTTCAATAGAAAATTTAGCATTTTTTTGCTGAATTTCTAGAAAATTTATACTAATTATGCCTTTTGTAGTATCTCTTTAATTGTGTCTTTATTATATATGTTCTCTAAGCCCCACAACTTTGAAGTCTCTGCTGCGTTTTTAGCCATCTTGTCTATCTCATCTTTTGGGATCCCAGCCTCTTGTAGAGTAACTGGTGATCCAACCTTACTAAACCAAGACTCTAGTGCAGTGATCGCTGAGTCTGCACCCTCAAGATCAAAAACCTCTTTTGCAAAACGCTCAAACTGAGGTGTATTTTGATCTTTGTACCATCTCATCCATGCAGGGATCACAACTGAGAGTCCAGCTCCATGAGGTACGTTATAGAGTGCTGATAGGGTGTGTTCTATTAGATGGTTTGGAAAAATGCCACCCTTTGTACCAGATGGTGCTAAGCCGTTAAGTGCTTGAGTAGCTGCCCATGCAAACTCACCTCTAGCTTCATAGTCATCTGGATTTTTAAGCAAGATCTCTGTTGTCTGCATTATGGTTTTAATAATTGCCTCTACGATCCTAGAGTTAAACTTTGGGTGCTCAGAAGCTGTAAAGTAAACCTCTATACAGTGTGAGATCGCATCTACTGCTGAGTATGCTAGATACTCGTCACTTACAGTTGCCATAAGATGAGGGTTTATAACTGAGACTACTGGGTTTACAAGGACTGTGCCTATTGAGTATTTTTGTTTTGTATCTTCGTTTGTTATAACAGCGTTTCCATTCATCTCACTTGCAGTTGCAGCTAGTGTCATCACAGTAAAGACAGGAAGTGCTTCTTTGATCTGAGCTTTTTGGATAAAAAAGTCCCAAACATCTCCATCATACTTAGCACCAGCAGCGATCGCTTTCACAGAGTCAGCAACTGATCCTCCACCAACACCAAGGATAGCTTGAAGTTTTTTCTCTTTTGCAATACCCACACCATCTCGTACTTTACTGATAACTGGGTTACTAACAACACCTGAGAGTTCCTCATAAGTTAAACCTGCTTCTTTGAGTGATGCTATAGTGTCATCATAAAGAGAACTTTTTTTGATGCTTCCTGTGCCATAAACTAGTAAAACACTCTCATATCCACACTCTTTTATGTATTTACCAATATTTTTCTCTTTGTCTTTTCCAAACTCTATTTTTGTTGGGTTGTAGTATGTAAAATCGTTCATTATAAAGTATCCTTCTCTAATCTATTTAATACTTTAATTATAAACCCTATACTCCTAACAAAGTAACAATGAGATATTTAAAGAATAGTTCCTCGTTGCTTATACCACTTCCAAAGACCATATAAACTGATCCCTATCCAAAAAAACTCTATAAAAAACGAAGCAAGGTTCCAGTTATATGTTAGAGAATAAAGAATAAGCATTGAACCAAATGCGTTTAAAAAGGAGTACCAAAAACCTTTTGGATCAACCTTGTCTATTTGTAGAAAGAAGTATGTAGCAACAACTATAGCCACACCAATAATTCCTATTGTATCAACTATCATCTTTTACTAAATTCATATGTATTTGCTTTGATCTTATCAACCTTTTTTAGTCTTTTTCATATTTGGGCACCTCTAAAAACCCTATGATATCTCAGCACTATAGCAGATATGCTAATGTGAGGCGAAACTACGCAGGAGCTACTAGTAGCTTCAAGTGGTTTTAACAAAGCAGTAGCTTATCTGCTATAGTGCCCAAAGGGAGATAAAAAGAGAGGAATCTTGCACAAAATTTTTCATCGCCTTAGCTACGGCTAAGACTCAAAAAAAGTTTTGCACAATCTTATCTCTCTTTTTAACTCTGAGATTATTATAGG
>JBEPWC010000133.1:0-5781 GCA_041642615.1 Sulfurimonas sp.
AAACCAACCCATCCACTCATGTTCTTTATTTGCTATAACATCATCGAATTCTTGCTCGTCTAGTTTTTCAACACCTGAGTAGCGAAGTTTTTCTATGATGATCTCTTCACCCTCGTTTGCTATAAACGTTACTTTTATACTTCCGTTTTCAAGTTTCTCTGTTTGGATCTCAACAACGCTATCAATTTTACCCTCTTGGCTCATCGCAGCTAAAAGGCGTTTTTTAGCAGCTTGAAGTTTTTTCTCATCATAAAGTGTTCCACGTTTGATCTGGATAACAGTGTCTTTTATATCTTCATCACTCTCTTTGTAGCCTTTTAGTTCTATTTTAGATATAAAAGGCTTTTCAACAAAGTGAAAAGTAAGAACACCGTCCACAAACTCCACCTTTACATCTGTAAAATAGCCCTGCTCAAAGTATTTTTTAACAGCTTCATTAACCTTTTTTTTATCAAGTTTATCGCCCTCAGAAAAATCAAGCATCCCTAAGGCTACTGATTCGGATATATGTACAATGTTTTCGTATTTAATAGACTTGATCGTTTGTGCTTGTATATTTTGTGTGATTATAAAAGTGAGCAGTATTGCAAAAGTAAGTTTCATATATTATCCATAAGTTAAAATAAAAAGAGATTTTACCTTTAATGAGGTTAATGTTAAGTAAAGCACAACAATATTTTGGTAAACTCTCACAAAAGATTAAAATTTGGTAATAGTATGGAACATATGAATGTAGCAATAGTTGGTTTAGGTCTTATGGGCGGCTCGCTTGCCCTTAGTTTAAAAAAGTTAGATTTTATAAAAAAGATCGTAGGTAGTGATCATAATGAAACGCACCAAAGAGAAGCTCTTAAGCTTGGTTTGGTTGAAGAGATCGTTGAGTTTGAGGATGTAAAAAACTACGATGTAGTATTTTTAGCCATACCTGTTGATGGTGTGATTAAAGCACTTCAAAACCTTACAGATATAGACTCTGACACCACAGTGATCGATCTTGGTAGTACAAAGTCAAAAATAGTTGACTCTGTCCCAAGTGTAATCCGTAGAAACTTTGTAGCAGCACACCCTATGACTGGTACTGAAAACTTTGGTCCAAGTGCTGCAATTAGTGGTTTGTATGAAGATAAAGCTGTAGTTTTATGTGATCTTGAACATAGTGGTGCTCTTCAACGTGATATTGCTAAAAAGATCTTTCGCTCTTTAGGGATGAAAAAATATTTTATGGGATCAAACGAACACGATCGCCATGCTGCTTTTATATCGCACATGCCACATGCTATATCTTACTCCATAGCAAACACAGTTATGAACCAAGAGAACAAACACAACATTTTAGCTCTAGCTGCGGGTGGTTTTCGATCGATGAGCCGCTTGGCAAAAAGTAGTCCAGATATGTGGGAAGACATATTTCGCCAAAACAAATCAAATCTACTAGAGGCCATAGATCTTTTTGAAACAGAGCTAAAACAGTTAAAGTCAAACATAGAAAATGATGAATGGAAAAAAGTTCATCAAGATATACAAAATGGTAAAAAACTATACGACATCTTTGACTAAGAGAGTCTTTTCAAAAGCTCTTTTACCTGTTTTTTATTGATAGATTCTTTTTTACCAGAATAGATGTTTGCTTCTAGTTTTTCTATTAGTTCTTTTACTTCTGGATCGCTTTTATGCTCTAGTAGTTTTACTAAAAGCTGTTTTTCATCTTTTATGTCAAATCTTTCATCTCTAGAAAACGAAATTTTTCTTAAAAGCATCACTAAAATTCCAGCTATAAATCCAGCTAAAAATACTCCAGCACCCCATACTAAAGATATACTTGGACTACTTTTTTCAGAATCACCTATAATCTCAGGTGCATCATCTTCACGTTTTATATTTAACTTTTGATCAGCTCTGTCTACACCTTTTACGTCTATTTTATACTCTTTTGTTTTTATTGTTTCTATCTCTTGAGTATTAGGATTAAAACATTTTAGAGAGATAGAAGGGATCAGAAAGTCCTTATCCGAAACAAAAGCTATTTTTTGGGTTAGTGTATTGTTTTGCACTACAGCTTTCTCATCAAATATACTAACACCATTAACCTCTGGTTTAAGTGTTTTAATATCTTCTAAGTTTCCATCTCCTTTTAGTTGTAAGTTAAGATTTACCACATCATTTTTATCTATTGAACTTTTATCTATACTTGATATGATTTCAAACTCTCCAACTAAATCTACATCATTTGGCAGTTTTTTAACCTTGATCTCTATCTCATCAGAAAAATAAGTACGCCATTTAACATTAGAGACCAAATAACCCCAAGAATCCTTCCCTTTTAGCCTTGAAGCTATTTTGATCTGTGCTGGTGATATTTTTAGCAAACCATCTCTTTGAGCTGAAAGCTTGTAAACGACTTTAGTTACAGTATAGTCACCCTCTTTGTAACGTTCTGGTTGAGTCTCATCCTTTACCCAAAAGCCCTTTAGATTTGGTGGTGTAAACTTACTGTCAACTGCATCTGAATTGTTTTTTTGTTTAAACAAAAGTGTAACCTCAAAACTCTCACCAATATAAACTTCGTCTTTTGAACTCTCTAGAGTCAGTATGTACTGAGAATCTTTTGTTATTTTTTGCTTTGTAACTTCTATATTTATGGGATCTGTGTATTCGATCTTTCCATCTATCTCTACACCTATAGGCTTGATCGTACAACTTTTTTGGGGTGAAAATTTGTATGTTAAATGATTTGTTTTTTTGTATTTTCCATTATTTATCTCTACACTGGTTTGTGAGCTTGTAGAGATCAAATCCTCTTGACATATCTTTTTGATCTCTGGTTTTTTTATATCTTTACCATCAAGCACTAGTATTAGTGTGACGATCTCGCCCATCTCAACTTTTTTGGCATCTACACGAGCACTTACTGATGCGTTTAAAATATTTACAATAAGTATTAAAAGTATTAAGATCTTACCAAGGTTTTTCATCTTCATCTTCCCTATTTTCTGATTTATTTAGTCTGTAAAGATAAGTTTTTTGCTTATTTTGAAGTTTGTTGATCCATTTTTCTAACTCTGCATCACTCATCTCCTTGATCTGTTCATTTTGCTGCTTAAACTCTTCTGGCTTACTATCTTTCTTATCTTCTTTTTTCATCTCATCTTGCTGGACTTTTGACTCATTATTATCTTCATTTTTTGGTTTTGAATCTTCTTTTTTATCTTTTTTATTTTGCTCTTTTTCATTCTTCTGATCATCAGATTTTTGTTCGTCAGACTTTTGATTATCTTTACTTTTTTCTGAATCTTCATTTTTTTGTTTATCTTGATCTTTCTTTTTATTCTTATCATCTTGTTTTTGTTGCTGCTTCTGCTGCTTTTGTCTCTCTAGCTCCTTTTCTACAGCTTCAAGATTTTCTCTTACCTCTTTGTCTTCTTTGATCTTCAAAGATTTTTCATAAAACTCTTTTGCTTTATTTAAAGAGTCTGGCTGTTTTGTTTTTACATAGCTGTTTCCTATGTTTGCATAGTTGTCGGCTCTTTGGTTCTCATCCTCAAATACAGCTTTTTGGTAAAGCTCCAAAGCTTTTTTGTAGTCTTTTTGTTTGTAGTATGAGTTTGCAGCATTATAATAACTCTGCCCACTTTGATGTTCATCCGCATACTTTTCATAAAGCTTTGCAGACTTCTTATACTTGCCTTCCCCATAAGCTTCTTTTGCTTTATCTAACTCCATAAAATCAAAAAGTCCGGCCTTAAGATCGGCACTTGCTCCAACAAGTAAAAATACTAAAAAGACATTTGGCACATCAACTTTTACACGCTTACTCATAGAGCTAAGTGCTATTAAAAGTACAAAAAGTGCTAAACCCAGAGGATAATAAAATAGAGGTTTGTACTTCTCAATCTCCTGAGACTTTAACTCTTTTTTCTCACTCACTCTTTGGATCTCCTTGTACATAGTTTTTATATCTTTATCTGAAGTTGTGTTTTGTATATAAACCCCACCTGTTTTTGTTGCAAACTCTGATATGTTTTCATTTAGCTTAGAAATTATTATGTCACCTTTGTATTTTACGTATGTACCATCTTTTTGTTTCACAGGTGCACCTTTTTGAGTACCAACACCAAGTATAAAAACAACTACGTCATTCTCTTTTGCGTAGCTTATCTCCTCACTAAAGTCATCTTTATCGCCACCATCACTAAGTATTAGAAGGTATTTTTTCTCCTCTTTTTCACTTGAGTTTGCCACAACCTCAAGCATAGACAAAAAGTCAGTTCCCTTTTGTGTTATGAAAGATGTATCTAGCTTTGATAGTAAAAAAGCAACGGCAGTTGAGTCAAAACTAAGTGGTGAAACAAGATATGAGTTTTTTGCAAATGCCACCACTCCCATACGTTCATTTGGCACATCTTTTAAAAGTGTCAGTGCTTTATTTTTTGCCAACTCAAGACGTGATGGGTAAAGATCATGAGCAAGCATAGAGTCACTTATGTCTAAAGCTATCATAATATCTGAGCTTTTTGCTTTTACTTTAACAACACCATCTTTTATGACTGGTTGAGCCAAAGCTATCACCATCAACAAACCAACAAGGAAAAAAAGTGCATTTCTTGCTTTTAGTGTCAACATATTTGCAGATACTCTAAGCTTATTAGCAACCTCATCACTAAAAAAATGTACCTGAGGGTCTTTTTTAGTTAAAAGAAATACAAACAGTATGATCATAGGCGGAAGTAAAAAATATAAAAACTGAGGATATAAAAAACTCATTCACCAGCTCCCATTTTATTTCTCAGATATACATAAAACATAAGTGATAAAAAACTAACAAAAAGTGGATAAAAATAGTAGTACTGAATGTAAGAAAAAGTCTCACTTTGTATCTCAGACTTTTCTAACTCATCTATTTTGTTATATACCTCTTTAAGCTCACCTGCATTAGATGCACCAAAGGCAACTCCTCCACTCTCTTTTGCTATTTGAAGCAACACATCTTTGTTGTACTCATTTGATCGCCCTATTCCTATTGGGTAAACTTTTACATTCTCTTTTTTTACCATATCTAGTGCTACATCAAGAGGAAAACGACTCTCCCCAGAGTTGTACCCATCTGTTAAGAGTATGATCACCTTAGACTTTGACTCACTCATCTTTAAAAGGTTAACCCCTTGTGCAAGAGCCTCGTAAAGTGCAGTTTTTTCACCTGCCATCCCAATGTAGAACTCTTTTACAATCCCTTTTAAAATGTTCTCATCATAAGTCAATGGTGAAGCTATAAAAGAGTACTCGCCAAATACAACAAGACCTATGTTGTCATTTTTTCTTTTGTCTATAAAGTCACTAACGATCCCTTTAACTGCATCAAATCTTGTAGAAGATATGGAAGTAGGATCAAATCCTCGTGCTTTCATGGATCCAGATGCATCAAGAACAAGTGCCATCTCATAACCATCTTTTGGCTCCAACTCATATGGCTCATCTTTTACAGGGCTCATTAAAGCTAGAATCATCATGCTTATGGTTAACCACTTTAGAAAAAAAAGCAGTTTTGACTTTGAAGCTGCATTTTTTGCAAAAGATGTTGTATGTGGAAAATAGATAGATGGCAGTTTCATCTTACATAGATTTGCACAAGCTATAAAGAAAAAAATTAAAAAGATAAGTCTTGGAAACTCAAAATAGATCCCATCAAACATCGACCATTTCCTTGTATAGTTCTATATAGTTAAGTGTCTCTTGATCGAATTTTTCTACACTTTTTTTGTATTTATATCTTTCTAAACGAGATGT
>JBEPWC010000134.1:0-5733 GCA_041642615.1 Sulfurimonas sp.
ATTTTTAGGTTCATTAGAGCTAAGGAGTATCATTGGGAGGTTTTGCATCTCATCTACATGGATAACATTTATATTTGAATTTTTGTGTTCCAAAAGATAACTTGCATCTTTGTAAAGATAAGACTCAGATGGTATGAGCATCCCATCTTTTAAAACCTGATTGTCCTCTGTAATCGTACACAACACTTTACCTACAGTTGGGAAGTTTTGTTTTGATGTAACAATAATCACTTTTGTTTCTTTGTTTAAAAGAGCATCTAACTCCAAAAAAAGAGTATTATCACTCTCTTTATAAAAAGTTATGTTGTCTATATAGTCAAAACTTTTCATAACATTTCTTTGGACATACTCTCTTAGAGGTGTATTAAAAATAAACTTATTTCCTACAAACAATAGATGAATTTTCATAATAATCAAACTCCATAGTTAGCAACATTTTAGAGTATTATAGCACCTTAAAGAGCTTTTTAATCAATAAAAAGGTATAATCCGAAAATTTTAAATAGATTTTTGGGGCATAAATGGACTACAAAGACACACTACTACTACCTACCACAGGCTTTGCTATGCGTGGAAACTTGATCGAAAAAGAGCCTAAGCGTTACGCTTCTTGGGATGAGAAAAAAGTTTACCAAAAGATGAAAGCTAACCGAAAAGATGCACCTAGCTTTACGCTACACGATGGACCGCCATACGCAAACGGCAATACACACATAGGTCACGCACTAAACAAGATCTTAAAAGATATTATTGTAAAAAACAATTACTTTAAGGGTAAAAGTGTTCGTTTTACTCCAGGTTGGGACTGTCATGGTCTACCGATCGAGCAACAAGTTGAGAAAAAACTTGGTGGAAAAGCTAAAAAAGAACAGCTTGAAGTCTCAAAAGTTCGTGAGCTTTGTCGTGCTCATGCTGCAAAATTTGTAGATATCCAAAGAGATGAGTTCAAAAAACTTGGGATCATTGCTGATTGGGAAAATCCATATGTAACAATGGACTATAAGTTTGAAGCAAACATCTACCGCACACTTTGTAATGTTGCAAAAAAAGGTCTTTTGATCGAGCGTAGTAAGCCTGTTTACTGGTCATGGGCTGAGCGTACAGCACTTGCTGAAGCAGAGGTGGAGTACGAAGATAAAGAGTCACATTCTGTCTATGTGGCGTTTGAATTAAGCGATCAAGCAAAAGCCAAGGCTGGACTAATCGGAGGTGCAGCTCTAGTGATCTGGACAACAACACCGTGGACACTTCCTGCAAATACGGGAATATCTTTACATCCTGAAGAAACTTATGTGTTGACAACTGATGGTTATATAGTGGCACGTGAACTTTATGAATCACTACTTGAGCTAAATGTGGTAAAAGGTGCTATAGCACAAGAGATAGATCAAAAAGCTCTTGAAAATGAAGTAGCTATAAATCCACTTAACAAACGTGAGTCTAAAATAGTTTTAGGTGATCACGTACTTATGGACAGTGGTACTGGTGGAGTTCACACAGCACCTGGACATGGTGAGGATGACTACCGTGTTGGTTTAAAGTATGACTTAGAAGTTGTAATGCCTGTAGATGAGACTGGATGTTTTGATGAGACGATCGTTCGTGATGGACTTTTACCAAACCCTGAAGAGTTTGTAGGTAAACTGATCTTCAAATGTAACGATCGTATTTTAGAGCTTTTAGGTGATGCACTTTTACATGAGTCTAAATTTACCCACTCATATCCACACTGTTGGAGAAGCCACACTCCGCTAATCTTTCGTGCTACAAAACAGTGGTTTATCTCGGTCGATGGCACGCCTGATGGTCAAGGTGAATCACTTAGAAACATAGCTCTAAACGAAGTTGAAAAGACTCTATTTTTCCCTCAAAGCGGAAAAAACCGCCTAAATTCTATGGTGGAAAATCGCCCTGACTGGTGTATATCTCGTCAGCGTGACTGGGGTGTGCCTATTGCATTTTTTCGTGTAAAAGAGACTGGTGAAGTGATACTCGATGAAAAAGTTCTAAACTTTACAGCGATGGTTTTTGAGATGCACGGATCAGATGCATGGTATACAATGGATACTGATCAACTTTTATATCCTGGCAGCGGATACACTTCCGATGAAGTAGAAAAAGTAAGCGATATCTTAGATGTTTGGTTTGACTCTGGATCAACTTGGTACTCTGTTTTGAAATCTCGCAACTACGATGCGGGTGAGTTTCAAGCTGATCTTTATGTAGAGGGAAGCGATCAACACCGCGGTTGGTTTCAGTCATCTATGTTTCTCTCAACTGCTGTTGAGCATGTAGCACCTTACAAAGCTGTTTTAACTCATGGTTTCACTGTTGATGAAAAAGGTGAGAAGATGAGTAAGTCTAAAGGTAATGTTGTAGCACCTGAAAAAGTGTTAAAACAGTACGGTAGTGAGATACTTCGTCTTTGGGTAGCTTCTAGTGATTACCAAGGTGATCTTAAAATCTCTGACGGAATACTCAAACAGACTGCTGAGAGCTACCGTAAACTTAGAAATACATTTAGATTTTTACTTGCAAATATAAACGATCTACAAACTCTAACTCCAGTTAAAGATATGGGTGAGCTTGATAGATGGATCTTAAGTGTAGCTGGTGATGTTTTTGAGAGTGTAAATGCTTCCTTTGCTAAGTACAACTATGTAAATGGTATGAATATGCTCAACAACTTTATAGCAAATGAGTTAAGCGGTATATATATGGATATAACTAAAGACAGACTTTACTGTGATGGCAAAAACGATACTCACCGTCGTGCAAGTCAAAGTGCTATGGCTATGATCGTAAAACAGCTTTTAACTCTAATGGCTCCAATCATCACTTACACTTGTGATGAGATCGTTGAGAATGCTCCTGAGATCATCAAAGGTGATGCTGAGGATATATTTGACCTCACATATGAGCCGATGCAAAAAGTTGAGAGCTCACTAGATAGCCAGTACTTCAAAGAGGCTCGTTTTGGTTTTGGAAGTGCTATAGACTCACTTAAAAAAGACAAAACGATCAAAGCTACACTTGAGCTTACGATCTGCACAAACTCAGAGAAAGTCTTAGCACTAGATCCAACAGAGGCTGAAGACTGGTTTGTGGTTTCTGGTGTGAGTAGTGAAAAAGGCACTACTGAACTTGGAAGCTTTAAAGTTGAAGATGATGAGTTTATAATTTACAAAGCTGAGGATCATAAATGTCCACGCTGTTGGAAGTTTAACTCAAGTGCTGAGGATACTACATGTGAGAGATGTAGCGAGGTACTGGCATAATGCCTGATATGACACAACCTGTAGAGATGAGTTTTGTATTTATCTCTATAGGAGCTATCCTTGCTCTGACTGCAATAGGTATCGGTCTTGTAAAACTAGGTAAAAAATCTAGAAATCAAGAGGATAAATAGCTTTAGACTTGTTCCTAGGGTCTTTTTAAACTTTGCTTCCATAATCAACACCTTTCACTTAAAGGATAAAGGATATCTTATCCTTTAACAGGTTATTTTGAAAATAACGCAACACTATGTCCAAATAACTACAAATTAATATGTAAAAAGACATACAATTTTTAAGAATTCTAATAAAAAAGATTATAGGATATTTAGATAAGTACAATACACTGTGTTCATTTTATTTGTAATTTTTGTACAATTTATGCAAAAATAAAACTTATTATGCTAAAATTACCTAAAATTAATAATTTGGATACATTATGTTAGTAGAATTCACAGTAAATAATTTTAAGTCAATTAAAGATACTGTTAAATTCAGTATGCTTACTTCTTCAAAAGATGAAGGTAATAGCTTTGAAAAAAGAAAGTACAATTTACTTAAAAGTGCCATTCTATATGGTGCTAATGCAAGTGGTAAAAGTAATTTTTTAAGAGCAATGGCATTTATGAGTAGATTTGTATTAAATAAATACAAAATCATTCAATCTACAGACAAACTTCCACATGACCCTTTTAGACTATCTACTGAAACTGAAGATTCTTCAAGTAGCTTTGAAATTGTATTTTTTATTGATAATATCAAATATAGATATGGTTTTGAAATTGATAGTGAGTTAGTTTATTCAGAATGGCTATATGCTGATGAAAAAGGAAAAGAAGCTAAGTTATTTTATAGAGATATAGACGAAAAAGAATATGTTAATCCAAATAAATTTATAGAGGGATATAAATTTTTTGATAAAAAAGATGAAAAAATCAATGTTTCTCCAAACCAACTTTTTATTTGGAAATGCGACAATGAAAAAGATGGAGTTATTTCAAAAAGTATTTTAACTTGGTTTAATAAATTTAATATGATCGATGGCATGGATCACAATGGATACATAAATTTTACAATGAAAAAAATGGAGAATGAGGACTTTAAAGAAAAAATTATAGATCTTGTCAAAACAGCTGATATTGGAATTGATGATATTCAAGTTGAGGAGGAAGATGTACCATTAGAAGTTATTGAAAAATTACAATTGCCTGAGTTTATAAAAGATGAAATGGTTAAAGAAGGAGGCTTTAAATCGATTACTTTAAATACATTACATCAAAAATTTGACAATAATGGTAATGTAGTAGGCAATGTTATCTTTGAACTAGAGAAAGAAGAGTCAAAGGGTACTAGAAAGTTTTTTGCCATGTCTGCACCTATTTTAGATACATTAGAAAATGGAAAAATTTTAATTATTGATGAATTAGATGCAAGTTTACATCCTATATTAACTGGGCATTTAATTAAACTTTTTCATGATGAAAATATAAATAAAAATAATGCTCAACTGATCTTTGCCACACATGATACAAATCTTTTGAAAAAAACTATTTTTAGAAGAGATCAAATTTGGCTCAGTGAAAAAGATAAATACGGTTCAACTGATTTATATTCATTGGCACAATTTAAAAATGTAAGAAAAAATGAAGACTTTGAAAAACAATACATTCATGGTAAATATGGAGCTATTCCATATCTTGGAAAATTTGAGTTTTAGGAATAGTTATGAGTAGAAGAAGAGGTGGAGACAAACTACATAATAAAAAGAAAGAATTAGAAAAAAAAGATTTTCAAAGAAAAACAAATGATAAAACTACTGTACCTGATGTCATTATAGCTTGTGAAGACAGTGTATCATCACCAATATATTTTCAAAAAATCATAGATAAACTTATTGAAGATAAAAGAATTACACAAGATTCTTTTATCATTGTGCCTCATAGTGGAAATACACATCCTACAGGAGTTTTGGAGGATATGAAAACCTATTCAGACAAAAACGATAAAAGATATACAGATTTTGAGCATAAATGGATTGTGATTGATAGAGACACTGAAAGAACAAACGGTGGAGGGCATACAGCAGAAGATTTTAATAATGCTATAAAAAATGCAAAAAGCAAAAGAAAAAATTTGAATATTGAAGTTGCCTATAGTAATGATTCTTTTGAACTATGGTATCTATTGCATTTTCACTATAGACCTACTGCAATTTTAAGAGATGAAATTATCAAAAAAGTTATTGAAGAATTAAAAAAAGTTGAACAACATAAATTTGCTAAACTGAACAAAGACAATATCAAAGAAAAAAATTACACACAAATGATTTTTGATACCTTATTTGAGAGACAAGAAACAGCAGTTAAAAATGCCAAGAAACTTTTAAACTTTGATGGTTCTTCTCATAATCCAGAACAAAACAATCCATCAACAACAGTTCATATTTTGATTGAAACTT
>JBEPWC010000135.1:0-5771 GCA_041642615.1 Sulfurimonas sp.
AGGGGTCTTAGATATAGAAGTTATGATGGAGTTGTTTGAGACCTACGAGTATCGAGCACCCAACCATATGAATATAGTTGAGGGTTACGATATTTTTATGGCTAAAAAGCTCCATATGTGGGGCAATGGGTTATGATTTTATAAATTGTAGTAAGTTCAAAGACAGTTTTTTGCTAGTATAAGCTCTTTTTATTTAAAGGAAATTTATGAAATCAAAAGAGCTTATTGTTGTTGGTATTGGCTCCTCTGCTGGAGGGCTTGAAGCATTGCAGATTGTACTGGCCAAAATATATAGTGTAGAAAATTGTGCTTTTATTATAGCTCAACACCTTAGTCCTACACATAAAAGTATGATGACTGATCTTCTCTCTCGCATCACAGAGATCCCTGTTGTAGAGATCAAAAGTGGAATTAAGATCAAAAAAAATACCATCTACATGACACCTGAAAATAGTGACGTCTATGTTGCTGCAGGTAAAATATTTTTAACAAATATAGAACAAACCTATGGACCAAAACCATCTATTAACTATTTTTTCAACTCTTTAGCAGAAGCTTTTGGAAGTAAAGCTATGGGTATCATACTCTCTGGAACAGGTAGTGACGGGGCTTTTGGTATCCGTGCTATCAAAGCAAACGGTGGTATCACAATCGCACAATCTCCAGCAACTGCTAAATATGATGGGATGCCCGTCTCCGCGATAAATACTGGAAAGGTAGATCTTGTTGTATCGGTTGACAACATAAGCGATGAACTCCACCGCATTGTACATAATCTTGAAACAGGTGTTGTAGAAAATATAAATGAGAGTATAACAGCTCAGATGTATCAGATCATATTTGATGAAAAAGGGGTCGATTTTTCTCAGTATAAAAAAAGCACTCTTGTCCGCCGTATACAGAGACGTTTAGCAACACTCAAAATAACATCTTTAGCTGAGTATGTGCAACATTTACGAGAAAATAATGAGGAGATCTCAAACCTTTATAACGATATACTCATAGGAGTAACAGAGTTTTTTCGTGACAATGATGTTTTTGAAAAAGCAAAAGAGTACATACAAACACTTATAGAAAAAAAAGAGCAAGGTGAGGAGATTCGCCTTTGGTGTATTGGTTGTTCTACTGGGGAGGAAGCTTACTCACTAGCGATACTTCTACATGAGATACTTGAGGATAAAATAGGAAAATATAAGATTAAAATATTTGCTACAGATATTGATGATGAAGCACTAAAGATTGCTAGGACAGGTATTTATGCTGAGACAAGCTTAGTTAATATGAAAAAAGAGTATCGTGATCGTTATTTTACGATCGCAAAAAATCAGTTTGAGATCAAAAAGTCAATTAGGGAACTTGTTATTTTTTCTAGACATAATATTACAAGTGATTCCCCATTTTTACGAATTGACTACATCAGCTGTCGCAATATGCTGATCTACTTTAATCAAAACCTTCAAGATAGATTTTTCCCAATTGTTCATTATGCACTCAAAGAAAATGGACTGCTTACACTAGGATTATCTGAATCACTAGGAAACCATCTTGAACTATTTATACCTTTAGAGAAAAAACACAACATCTATAAAGCACAATTTACAGGGATCAAAGAGGCTCCTAAACTTTACAACTATAAAGCACCCATTTGTAGCTTTGAGGAGATAAAGCCACGCATTAAAAAAGAGAAAGAGGAGCTTTTGGAAGAGAGTATTGTTGAGGGTGTACTAGGCTTAATGCTAAACCAATGTGCACTGATCAATAGCTCTCATGATATAGTTTATGTAAAGGGGAAGATCTCTTACATAGAGCAACCTCAAGGTATAGCTACAAACAATATATTTAAGTGTATCAACCAAGATCTATCATTAGAATTAAGAACTGCTTTAAATGAAGCTATTAAAACAAAAACGATGCAAAGTACTCCAGTAATAAACATTATGTTGCACGAAAGCATTGAGAGATATGTAAAAATCAATGTAATACCTGTAAAAAATGAAAACAATGCAGACTATTTTTATGCTCTATTTTTTCAAAATGAACAACTTGAAAACATTAACGGTTTTGTTTTAGAGGGTAAAAGTGAAAATGAAACGATTGAGAAGTTAAAGTTGGAGTTAGTGCGAACAAAAGCACATCTTCAAAATGTCATAGAGGAGTTAGAGACAAGTTATGAAGAGATGCAAAGTTTAAACGAAGAGTTAAGCTCATCTAATGAGGAACTCCAAAGTTCTAATGAGGAGCTAGAGACTACAAACGAAGAGCTGCAAAGTACAAACGAAGAGCTTCAAACCGCATATAGTGAATTAAAAATCATATATGATGACAAAGAAGACAAATCAAAAAAACTTCAAGAGGTAACACAAAATCTTCAAGTAGGGCAGGAAGCTATGAAAAAACAGCAAAAGCTTACTGATACTCTGATTGAGTCTGTTCCTGTCGGTATTATAATGCTCGATGAAGATGGCAGACTTAGCATAATGAACCAAAATGCAAACAGGATTTTGCTTTTAGATAGAGACGATAAGGAACCATTACAGGTTCAAGGCGAGGCCCAGTTGATCATAGAACAAAACCTTCCATTTGAGATTGTGAAAAAAACATATGAACCTATTTATAAAGTGGAGCATACGATTGAAAAAGAGGGTGCAGAGTCTATATATATTACTGTAAATGGGGTGCCTTTATTTAACAGTAAGGGGGAGTTTATTGGAGCTGTTTTTAGTATTATAGACAACCTAAGTGTTGAAAATCTTAGTAGTTCAACAAAACGTTTAAATCCAGTTGGAACTTTATCTGAACAAGAGCAGTTTAGTATGGTTAAACTAGGGCTTTTAGATATAACATCAAACCTTCAAAGCTACATGAGCGATCTCTCATTTTTTACTCAAGCTCTTGCTCAGTCTAAAGGGGACCAAGAGGTAAGAGCAAGGTTACAAGAAAATATCAATAGTAAAATTAATGATATGAGTACTGTGATCGCTAGTAATATCAACTACTATAAAGAACTTTTAATAGCAGATAAAGTTTCTTTTATGCCACTGTTGAAACGCTTTATAAAGATACTAAGGCAAACATTTGCAGATGATAGATTTACATTTGCAGACAATCTTAGCGAAAAGCTATCTTTAGAGTGTAAGGCTCAAGCAACAAGTGTATTTCTTCTTGAACTATTTTCTAAGCTTATCACATTGCTTCAAAACACCTCAGAGGACAAAGAGATACTTTTAGAGATATCTTATGATACAAACAAGCACTATGTACTTATCAAAATAAAAGGTATAGAGCTACAAAAAGAAAAATTAGAAAACCTCAAGACAAAATTCTCTCACAGCTCTTATATAGAGCGTGGTATAAAAGAGTTAAAGTCTATTCTGATTGAAGATACTTATGGGAATAGTATATGTATTTAGAGAAGATTCTTTTACTCACAGATAAACAAGAACTTGCATATTCATATGAGTTACTGCTTGATAAATATGCAGCTTTCGATATAGAGGTGTTAAGTTCCGCGAAAAAACTTGATGATATAGTGTTTCAAGGATATGGAATTATCATCGCAGATCTGCATATTCAAGCCAATGTAAAAGGTTTTTTAAATCTTGCTAGTTTTTATACTTTTACAAGAGAGCTTCTTGTGCTTATCTCTTTTTTTGATAGTATGGAACTTCAAAAACTTGATCTCTCTTTAAAGCATATTAGCTTTATCATAAAAAAGCCATTTATCACCTCTAAACTTACCGATTTTATTGATAAAGAGATCTATAAGATGAAACAAATAAGCCTTATCTCAAAAAAAACAGATGTTCTTATAGATATTCTTGATCTTCATCCATCTAGAATTGCGGTGTATGATTGCGATGGATTTTTCTTTTATGCAAATCTTAACTATATTAAATTTTATGAGGTCAAATTTGAAAATGACCAAAAGAGACATTTTGACTCTTTGTTCTCATCTGAGTATGATTTTTCTACCATAAAGTCAAAGCTTTTTGTCTTAAAGAGTTTTAGCTTTCAAGAAAAAGAGCATAACTCTTGGCAAGAGAATCTTTTTTTCTATACTAACAGTAAATATATTATCCATCTAGTATCCGATATCACCTCCAAAAAGCAAAAAGAGTTGAGTTTGGAGCTAGCATCAAACTTTTTTGAAAATACCAATGAGGGGATCATCGTAGCAAATAAACATGGGGACATAGAGTCTGTCAACAAAGCTTTTAGTGCCATCACTGGGTACTCCAAAGAGGATGCAATAGGAAATAATCCTCGCATCTTAAAATCTGGTTTACACGATACAAAGTTTTATGAGGCAATGTGGAATTCGATCAAAGCTAATGGCTACTGGAAAGGGGAGGTTTGGAACAAAAGAAAAGATGGAGAAGTCTATCCACAAATACTCTCTATCTCTAAAACTACAAATACGAACCATCAGGATGAGTACTACATGTCTGTTTTTACAGATATAAGCTCTTTAAAAGATGCAGATAAGAAGATCTACTATCATGCAAACTATGATTCTTTAACTACACTTCCAAATCGTGCTTATTTTTCAAAGCATCTTGAGGATGTGATCAAAGAGGCTGAATTAGACAAGACAGAGATGGCACTTTTTTTTATCGATGTTGATAAGTTTAAGGATGTAAACGATACATATGGACATGATGTTGGTGATGAGATGCTTGTAACTATAGCAAAAAGGGTACTAAACTCTGTTAGAAAAGATGACTTTGTTGCTCGTATTGGTGGTGATGAATTTGTGCTTGTTGCTAAAGATATAAAAAATCAAAAAAATGTAGAAAACTTAGCAAAAAAAGTTCAAAAAAAAGTTAAGCAAGTCCTAGAAGTAGAGGGACAGACCTTTAATATGAGTTTATCGATGGGAATAGCTATCTACCCAAAACATGGAACGACAAGTAAGGAGTTGCTCAAAAGTGCTGATATTGCTATGTATGATGTAAAGGAGAGCGGAAGAGATAACTTTAAAATTTATGCAGAGTATATGGGTAAAAATATTTTAGAGAAAAGCTCAATGGTTTTAGAGATCAAAAGAGCGTTGTTAAATAAAGAGTTTGTGATGTATTATCAACCCGTAATAAATTTACAAGATGGAAGTATTAGTGGTGCAGAGGCTCTTGTAAGATGGATTCACCCACAAAAAGGGATAATACCGCCAGATGTTTTTTTAAAGCATATCCTCTCAACAGACTTAGAAAAAGAGTTTGGAGACTATGTCATAGAGAGTGTGCTTAAGAATGTTCAAATACTTAATCGCATATACCCTCAAAACACCCTTTGCATCGCTATAAATATCTCAAGGGAGCATTTTTTTACACTTAGTTTTTGTTCCGATATTGCTTTGAAGCTTCAAAAACATGGGGTAAAATCTTCTCAGATAGAGTTAGAGATCTTAGAAACACAGATAATGCATAATGTAGAATTAGCAAAGGACAATATTGATAATCTACGTCGTATGGGCTTTAGGATCTCTTTAGATGATTTTGGAGTTGAGTACTCAAGTCTAAACTATTTAAAAGAGTTTAAAGTAGATAAGTTAAAAATAGACAGATCTTTTATTCAAAATATAGGTAATGACCCTCATGAGCTTAAAATTGCACAATCGATCATTAACATAGGGAAGGTTTTTGACTTAAAAATTCAAGCAGAGGGAATTGAAACACTTTACCAATATGATAAAATCAAATCTTTTAATGCTGACTTTTCTCAAGGGTATTATCATTCAAAAGCAATTGAATTTGAAGCTTTTATTAGGTATT
>JBEPWC010000136.1:0-1461 GCA_041642615.1 Sulfurimonas sp.
TTTTCCAGCACGTGCAGTACGACCAACACGGTGTATATAATCAGCAGGTGATCTTGGCAGGTCAAAGTTGATTACACATGAGATATCATCTATATGAAGACCGCGAGATACTAGATCTGTTGCAAAAAGTATACGAATTTTTTTATCTTTAAAATCATCTAGTGTAAAGTTACGCTCATCTTGTTCAAGATCCCCATGAAAAGACTCGGCTAAAAAACCATGTTTGCGAAATTTTGCAGCTATGTTGTCGGTTGCACGTTTGTTTGCCATAAACACCAACACTTGCTCTAATTTCTCTTTTTTTATTAGGTGTCTCAAAAGTGGAGCACGGTTTTCTTTATTTACCTGTATAACTCTTTGAGTAACACTCTCAACCGTCGCCTCTTGAGATTCAATACTGACTTCAACGGGATTGTCTGTAATTCTTGAAGCGATAGAGAGCATTTTTGGAGGGTAAGTCGCTGAAAAAAGCAGATTTTGACGCTTCTTTGGAATGGTCTCTAAAATATGATCTAGCTCTTGGGCAAATCCTAAGTCTAGCATCTTGTCCGCTTCATCCAAAATAAAAAACTCTAGATGTGATAGGTTCATCTGTTTTTTGCTAAGAAGATCTAAAAACCTTCCAGATGTAGCTACTACAACATCACATCCTTTTTGAATCTCAAAAATCTGATCGCCTAAGCTCTCTCCACCGATCACACTTACAACTTTAGGAGGATGTTCTAAAAACTCACCAAATTGCTCAAATGCTTTACCTATTTGAAGTGTTAACTCTCTTGTGGGTGTAAGTATCAGCGCTTTTATTTTGGCTTTACCTTCACCTTTTGTTTTTGAGTAAAGTTCTAAAACAGGGAGAATAAAACCGGCACTTTTTCCGCTGCCTGTTTGAGCACGAGCCATAATATCTTTGCCATCAAGTATAAAGGGAATTACTTTTTGTTGAATAGGGGTTGGTTGTTTAAAAGCACTTTTATCAAGTGCTTTTAGTATGTTGTCTGATAGATTAAGGCTTGAGAAGTCCATTAAGCTTGTAATGAACTAAGTTGTTCTTGAACTTTTTCTTTTTTACTTTGAGCGTCCGCTAATTGTTCACGGTTTTTAGCTAAAACATCTTCTGGAGCATTAGCTACAAATTTTTCATTGTTTAGCATACCGCTAAGTTTTCCTATCTCTTTATCAAGTTTTTCGTTTTGCTTAGTTAGTTTGTTTATGATTGGAGTTAGATCGATCGAATCAGTTGGTATGAAAGTCTCACACTTATCAGATATATCACTTACTGAGTCTTCAACTTTAGTATCTACAAAAACTAGCTCTTTTTCAATTTTTGCAAGTTTCATGATGAAGGGTCTCATCATCTCTCTATCGTCTTCACTAAGGTTATCAGCTTTTACATAAGCTTTTTCGATCTTCTGATTTGCCATATCTACTAAAACTTTTGCACGACGGATAGATACTATGTCA
>JBEPWC010000136.1:1471-5766 GCA_041642615.1 Sulfurimonas sp.
ACTTATCTTCCTCTTTGCGTCTTTTAGTCTTAAAAGGGTATTCTTTTATCATGATAGATTCATCTTCTTCAAGAGATGTCCCACTAAGTTCATGGTAAAGATACTCTGTAACAAATGGCATAAAAGGGTGAAGTAACTTCATAGACTCTTTAAACACAGCTCCAAGCTCTACAATGCTTGATTTATCGGCCTTGCTAAGTTCGATCCCCCAGTCACAAAACTCATTCCAGATAAATCTGTACATAATTGTAGCAGCGTCGTTAAACTTGTACTCATCAAGTGCAACTCTAACCTCTTTAGTGGCTTGGTTAAGGCGAGATGCCATATATCTTCCAAGATCGGTTTTTAAACAAAAACCTGATAGATCTGGAAATGTATCTACATTCATCTGTAGGTATTTACTAGCGTTGTATAGTTTGTTTGTAAAGTTTCTGTTTAACTCAAGTTTCTCTTCACTCATGCGAATATCACGCCCCTGAGCTGCAGATATAGCTAGTGTAAAACGTAAAATATCTGCTGAGTATTTATTTACCATATCAAGTGGATCGATCACATTGCCTTTAGACTTAGACATTTTCTGCCCGTTTTCATCACGAACAAGTGCGTGTAGATAGATGTGGTTAAATGGAAGCTCACCCATAAAAGATTCACCCATCATCATCATTCTAGCTACCCAGAAAAATAAAATATCAAACCCTGTGATCAAAAGAGCATTTGGATAAAAATCTTTTAAGTCATCACTTTTAAAAAGTTTATCCATCTCAACATCGCCATTACCCCAACCTAGAGTTGAAAAAGGCCAAAGTGCTGAACTAAACCAAGTGTCAAGTACATCTGGGTCTTGATGGATCTTTTTAGATGCACACTTTGGACACTCACTTTCACTATCTGCAAGACTAGCCCATTCATGATCACAATCATCACAGTAAAATACAGGGATCTGGTGTCCCCACCAAAGTTGACGAGATATACACCAGTCTCTTAATTCACCCATCCAAGAGTTGTAAGAGTTGATCCAGTGTGGAGGGAAGAACTTAGCTTCACCATTGTTTGTTTTTTTGATCGAGCTATCAGCTACTTCATTTCTTACAAACCATTGTTTTGAGATGTAAGGTTCAACTATGTTTTTACATCTGTAACAATGACCAACTTGGTGTTTATGATCTTCTACCTTAACCATAAACCCTTCTTCTTCAAGGCGTTTTACGATCGTCTCACGAGCTTCAAGACGCTCTAAACCTTTAAATTCACCGGCATAGTCGTTTAGAATACCTTTGTCATCAAAAACTGTAATAAATTCTAGATCGTGTCTTTTTCCAACTTCGTAATCGTTTTGATCGTGTGCGGGAGTTACTTTTACCACACCTGTTCCAAACTCCATATCTACATGTTCATCGGCAATGATCGCTACTTCACGATCAAGTAGTGGAAGTTTTATCTTTTTACCGATCAGGTCTTTGTAACGCTCATCTTTAGGATGAACCATTACGGCAGTATCTCCAAAGTATGTCTCAGGTCTTGTTGTAGCTACTTCAACATGTCCACTTCCATCTGCAAAAGGGTATTTAACGTGGTAAAATTTTCCATCAACATCTTCGTGTTCAACTTCAATATCACTAAGTGCACCATCGTGTGTACACCAGTTAACCATGTAGTTTCCACGGATTATAAGCCCTTTGTTGTAAAGATGCACAAAAGCCTCTTTTACAGACTTTTGAAGACCAGCATCCATAGTGAAACGCTCACGCTCCCAAGCAGGAGAAACTCCCATTTTACGAAGCTGATCTGTCATGATCCCAGCAGATTCCTCTTTCCAAGCCCATGCACGCTCTAAAAACGCTTCGCGACCTATCTCTTCTTTGGTTGTGCCCTCAGCAAGTAGTTGTTTTTCAACTACATTTTGAGTAGCGATCCCAGCGTGATCAGTACCTGGTTGCCATAGAGTTTTAAACCCATCCATACGTTTGTAGCGGGTGATTATATCTTGAAGTGTAAACGTAAGTGCGTGACCAATGTGCAACCTACCTGTGACGTTTGGCGGAGGCATCATGATAGCGAAGTTTTTATCCTCTTTTTGGATATCTTTATTTCCATCAACTTCGAAGTATTTTCTATCTTCCCAAATTTTATAGTATCTGTTTTCTATCTCTTGTGGATTGTAGCCATTTGACATATTTTACTAGCCTTAATTATGTGATGAAGTAGGAGAGTCTCCTACTTATAAGTTTGCGATTGTACCCAAAAGTAGGTTTAAGAATCTTGAAGTTCTTTGAGTTGCTCTTTGTTTTCATACATCTTTTTATCTGCTATCTCTAAAATATCAGAAAAATTATCCCCTTTATCAAACTTAGATATTCCAAGTGAAAAACTCACTTTAAACTCACCTTTTTTAGCTTTTAGTTTTTTGTGTGTTATGTAGTTGTTTACCCTGTCTACACTAGATACAACATCTTCAATATCTGTGTTATCGTTAAATACTATGATAAACTCATCACCACCATATCTTACTATATCACCTTTTGTTTTTTTCAAGTTGTTAGAAATGTAGATTAAAACCTTATCACCCACTGCATGACCGTACATGTCATTGATCTCTTTAAATGAGTTTATATCAATAATAACCATTGAACCATCCGATGTAAAGTTGTCGTTGTCTTCATTTAGGTAGTGATCTCTTAGCCATTTTCTGTTGTATGCACCTGTGAGCTCATCTTTGTAAACCTCTTCTCTTAGGTTTTCAATCTCGCGTTTTAGCTTTTGAGTCTCCTCTAAAACATTACTTAAGCTTTTTTCATCTTTTTGTTTTATGGCGTCTATCGCTTTTGAGGTTGAGCTACTTAGCTTAACTGCGTTTTTTTGGTTAAGCTCTCTCATCTGGATCAGATCTTTACACTCTATATCTAGGATCTCTTGAGAGAGTTTAAGTTCATCATCCATATTTAAGCTATGAGACTTTGCTTTATCATTAAACACTTTGGTGTAGATAGATGGCGTGACAATAGGCATTGTGTCTATCTCTTCAAGAGTCTCTTTTGATATGATTTTTAGTAGTTGATCGTTGTTGTCCATTTTTTTTCTTGTGGTTAGTTAAATAATATAGAGATTATAGTAGATTAAATTGAATACAAATTTAAAAGGGTATAATTCCGCCATGCCACTATCACGCCTTAATCAAGAACAATATAATGCCGCAACTTCAACTGATCAACAAAACCTGATCATAGCCTCAGCGGGAACTGGAAAAACATCAACGATCGTTGGAAGAATCGCTTATCTTTTAAATCAAGGTATTAAGCCTGGTGAGATACTACTACTCACCTTTACAAACAAAGCAGCAGCTGAGATGGTCTCACGTGTAGCTGAGTTTTTTGGTCGTGATGTAGCGGGTAAAATAGATGCTGGAACATTTCACGCAGTTAGTTACAGATGGCTTAAAAAGTTTGATCAAAAAGTAGTGCTTAAACAGCAGCGTGAACTGAAAACACTCTTTAGAAGCGTGTTTGAAAAGCGTACATTTATGAACATAGACGCCGAGGTTCAGCCATATGGAGGAAACTATCTATATGATCTGTACTCTTTTTACCAAAATACTGAGTTAGAAAATGATTTTGAAAACTGGATCATAGAAAAATACCCAGAACATGAACTTTTTGCACTAATATATGCAGATGTAGTAGATGAGTTTGAAAAGCTAAAAAAAGAGTACGGTTTTGTAAACTTTAACGATCTGCTTATAGATTTTAGAACTGTATGTGCTCAAAAAGATCTGGGCTACAAAGAGGTACTTGTAGATGAGTACCAAGATACAAACGCACTTCAAGGCACCATAATCGAAGCTATGAATCCGCCATCACTTTTTTGTGTGGGCGATTACGATCAGAGCATCTATGCATTTAACGGTGCAGACATCACGATCATAGGCTCATTTGACACAAAGTACCCAAGAGCAAAGGTGCATACGCTTACAAAGAACTATCGTTCATCTCCGCTTATCCTTTCACTTGCAACTAAGGTGATCGAACATAATGAGCGTATATATCCAAAACAGCTTGAGGTTACAAGGAGTGGAGGGTTTGAGCCACCTAAACTTTTAGCATATGATGAGCTTTTTGATCAGTACCACGCCATAGCTACAAAGATACGCCAAAGCCAAACACCACACGAAGATATAGCTGTGATCTTTAGAAACAACTCAACCGCTGATGGGATTGAGGTTGGTCTAAGAGAGCTTGATATTGCTTGTAAAAGAAAGGGCGGGACTAGCTTTTTTGATGCACGTGAAGTAAAAGCTGTGC
>JBEPWC010000137.1:0-5716 GCA_041642615.1 Sulfurimonas sp.
CCATCAAACTCTTTAGATAAACTCTCTCCAGGGAGCTGGATACACGGTGAGTTTAATACATGGGTAGGTAACCATGAAAAAACACGCGGATGGGAGCTTTTATATATGACTAAGCGCGACTACAATCATAACAAATCAAATATAAGCGATAATACAAAAGCAGAGATTACGAATCATTTTTTAGCCGCTGAGTGTTCTGACTGGTTTTGGTGGTACGGCGATGATCATTTTACAGAGTTTGGTTTAGAGTTTGATTCACTGTTTCGCTCTCACCTTATATCAATATATGAACTTATGGAGGTATCTCCACCATCAGATCTACATGAGCCAATTATCAAAGATCGAAGCTCTAAGCATTTTTGGATTCAGCCGCAATCACATATATCACCTACCGTAAACGGGACACATGATTCATTTTTTGAGTGGGTAGGGTGCGGCGTAGTTGATGAAAGTAAGCTTTTCTCAACAATGGATAAAGATCATGGTCCAGTTAATAAGATTTTGTATGGGCAGGATGATGATTATATCTACTTTGCATTTGACTATGATGAAGAGAGTTCTTGCATATGCGACACCATAAATATAATTATAGAACCTATAGAGTTCAACGAAAAAATTGTATTTAGTTCCGTAAAAGAGCTAAATATTAAAGAAAATTTCGGAGATATCTCTGTTGAGATCGTTGCAAATCGTTGGCTTGAGCTTCGTATAGACAAGCGATCAATCAAAGCTCAAAATGTGCAGTTTCGATTTGAACTGTTTCATGAAAATGTAGTTGTTCAGACCCTACCTGGTTTTGGCGAGCTTGAGATACCTTTAAAAACCGACTATAGTGAGAACTGGTTTGTTTAAGAGGACTAGGATTTAAAATGAAAAAAGTCTCTTTGCTGTTTGGAATACATATGCATCAACCTGTGGATAATTTTAACGAATCTGTCGATGAAGCCATAAAACTCTGCTATGGTCCATTTTTTGAAACTATGGTCAAATATCCCGACTTTAAATTTGCTGTCCACTCTAGTGGTTGGCTGCTAGAACAGATAAGAACAAAGCATCCAAAGATCTTTGAGAACATGAAAGAGTTAACACAAAAAGGTGCTATAGAGTGGTTAAGTGCAGGTTATTATGAACCTGTTTTAAGTTCTATTCCATCATCTGACCGCAAGGCACAAATAGATAAACTAAGCAGTTATATTAAAAAATATTTTGATACGAAGCCTTCTGGTTTGTGGCTTACTGAACGGGTATGGGAATCTTCAATTATTCCGGATTTAAATGCAGTTGGAATAGATTACGCAGTAGTTGATGACTACCATTTTTTAAGCAGTGGGTATGATGCTTCAAAAATGGATGGTTATTATGAAACTGAGGAGGGTGGATTCAAACTTGCCTTATTTCCTATATCTAAACCCCTTCGTTACGCATTGCCATTTTATAATGTAGAACGTGCGATAGATACAATCTTAGAATGTTATAAACATACTAGTTCTGCCGCAATTATATTTGATGATGCCGAAAAGTTTGGATTATGGCCAAAAACTCATAAATGGGTTTATGAGCAGAACTGGTTAAAAAAGTTTGTTGAAGCGGTTTTAGCACATGAAGAGATTAAAACTCATCATTACAGTGAGTATCTAAGAACTAATCATTCGCGTGGACTGTCATACCTTAACAATACCTCTTACTTTGAAATGGGTGAGTGGAGTTTAAAAAGTGAGCAAAACCTAGCACTTGAAGCTTTAAAAGAACAACTAGGAGATGAGTACTACGATAAAGTGGGTATAGCACTTATTAAAGGTGGGATCTGGAAAAACTTTTTTATAAAGTACCATGAAAGCAACTATATACATAAGCGTATGCTTCACTTTAGTCTTAATCAGAAGAACTTAAACCCTTCTAGTTTGGAGAGCTTGTATAAGATGCAGACAAACGACGTCTTTTGGCACGGTGTATTTGGAGGTCTTTATCTTCCAAATCTGCGAGATAACACATACAGGTACTTACTTGAGGTCGAGCGTGAACAAAGCAAAGATACGATTACATGTCAGTATGATGATATAGATATGGACGGGTATAAAGAGTTAAAGGTACTTAGCAGTTCTCTCTCAAGCGTTTTTTCTAGTCGTTGGGGTGGACAAATGATCGAGTTTGGTGCGCTTGATAGTCTTTTTAACTGGCAAAATACACTTATGAGACGCAAAGAAGCCTACCATGAAAAAATACTTAACCCAAAAGAGGAAGCTGAACATAATAATGATGAAAACAGTGAGGGTATTGAAACTATCCACGGGAGTGAGAATGAAATTGATAAGAGCTTAAAAGATGAGCTAACATACGACTGGCATCCAAAATACTCTTTTATAGATCATTTCTCGCAAAATCCTATTGATTTGGAAAGTTTTAGAAAAGTATCATTTAGCGAAGTCGGTGATTTTGCAAACAATCCATATGAACTTGATATACAAACGAATACCTTTACAAGAGATGGTGGAATATATCTAGATAAAACCTATGATAGTGAGGTTAAAAAATGTTATACATTTTCTAAAAATGGATTTATTTTAGACTTTTCATGTGATACAACTTATAAAGATAAGCTTTTTTATTCAATGGAGTGTAATTTCCATTTTGCTCATCCACATAATGCTATAATTAATGATCAAAAAGTGGGGGATGGATTGAGTTTAGATGATATAGATAAACTAACTATTGTCGATACTTTTACAGATAAAAAAATAGTGTTAAAATATAGTGAAAAATGTAATATTTATGCTTATATCCTTAATACGGTTTCACTTAGTGAAGATGGATTTGATAAGGTTGCTCAACAGATATCTTTTCTGTTTAGTTTACCTTTTAAATCCAAACTTAATTTACAAATAGATGTCGGAGTGTCAAATGTCTGAAATACGCCTTGATCGTATCCATAATCAATATGTGTTAATCGCACCTGAAAGGTTACATAGACCTGATTTAATTGAACCTAAAAAAAATAAAAAATCATCAGAGTATCGTTGCCCTTTTTGTGAAGGTAACGAGTCCCTTACACCACCTGAAGTGTACGCTATGCGTGAAAATATGCCCGATACTTTGGGCTGGAAAACACGCGTAGTACCAAACCTGTATAAAGCGGTCCAGATCGAATTAGAAGATAAGTCCCGCAGGGAGAGTATGTTTGAATCTATCCCCGGTGTTGGCGCACATGAAGTTTTGATCGATTCTCCCTGCCACAGCTGTAACATTGATGAGCTTGACCATAAAAGCATTGAAAATTGGCTTCGAACTATGATTGTTAGAATTGAAGACTTAAAAAAAGACTCAAGATTAATACATCTAAATATTTTCAAAAATTTCGGTCCAAAAGCAGGTGCTACACAAGAGCATCCACATACTCAAATTTTGGCACTCCCTATAATGCCTCAAAATGAAAGTGTATTTCTGGAGCGAAATATGAAATATTACAATCGTCATGGACGCGGAATAATGGAAGATATATTACAAAACGAGATATCGGATAAAAAGCGTATAGTCGCAAAGGTGGGTCCATTTGTTGCCTTTTGTCCATTTGCTAGTGCGTATCCGTTTGAGGTAATGGTTGTACCTAAAGAAAATTTTACATCACTTGAGAAATGTTCTCGTGAAGATATAAGCGATCTATCTGTGATTATTAAAGATGTTTTTAAAAAGCTAAAAGACCAACTTGGTAAATTTGACTACAATCTAAACTTCCGTATGGCACCCCTTAATATAAATTTTGAAAATGAATCATATATGCCGTATATGGAAAAAAATTATCGCTTTATTTTACGTATTACGCCTCGTATTTATCGTCTTGGAGGATTTGAATTATCAACAGGAATGGGAATAAATCCGGTACCGCCTGAAGAGTGTGTATCGTTATTTAACTCAAAAGAGTCTTTGTGAAAATTCTTTTTGCCGCAAGTGAAATTTTTCCATATGCAAAAAGCGGCGGGCTAGGTGATGTAGCCCAAGCTCTACCACATGCCTTAAGCAAACATGTTGACATTGTTAGTGTAATGCCTTTGTATGGTTTTATTAATAAAACTTTATTGCAAAAAAATGACTTAAACTTTAATCTTAAAGTTGGTAGTGATAGTTATAAAATAAATATTTTTAGCTCAGAATATAAAGGTGTAACTACATATTTTATAGACTCACCTTTATTTAGTAAAAGTGAAGATTTTTATACACATAAAAGTGGTGGCTACACAAGTGAAAACCCAGGTTTTGGCATTTTTAGTGCGGCTATAGTTGAAATTGCAAAACTTCTAAATGTAGATATTGTCCATCTTAACGACTGGCACACAGCTTTAGCCACACTGTGGATTAAAGAGCGTGCACCACAGATCAAAACTATATTTACAATACATAATCTTGCTTTTCAGGGTATTTTTTCAAGAGATATACTAAAAGAACTTGGAATAGATGAGTGTTACTTTACAATAGAGGGTATTGAGTTTTATAATAAAGTGAGTTTTATTAAGGCCGGTATTGTTTATAGCGATCTTATAACTACGGTTAGTCCACAATATGCAAAAGAGATCCTTACAGAGAGGTTTGGTTGTGGTCTTCATAGCGTACTTAATTTTCATTCTGAAAAACTCTTTGGTATTTTAAACGGTATAGATTACGAGTTATACGATCCAAAGAGAGACAAAGCTCTTTTATCAAACTTTGATTCTGAGAGTTTAGATCTAAAAAACATCAATAAATTAGATCTTTTAAAAAAGTTGGATCTTGAAGTATCAGATAAACCTACATTTGTAATGATCAGCAGGTTGGTAGAGCAAAAAGGGTTTGATCTTTTAATAGATTCACTCGAAGATATCTTAAAAAATGAATTAAATCTGGTTATTTTAGCTGATGGGGAGGGCTCTTATAGACTTAAACTAGAGGTTATAGCTAAAAAATATGATAATTTTTATCTTACATTCGGATATGATGAAGATTTTTCCCATCGTATCTACGCAGGGGCTGATTTTTTACTTATGCCCTCACTGTTTGAGCCTTGCGGATTAAACCAGATGATCGCTATGCGTTATGGTACCATTGCCGTTGTTCACGGTGTAGGTGGACTTCTTGATACCGTTTATGAAGAGCAAAACCGCTGTGGAGGTGGCATAGTATTTTTGGAACAATCTAAAGAATCCTTTCTTAGCGCAGTACAAAGATCTATGGAACTTTATAAAGATAAACAAAAAAAAGAAGAGATTGTACGCTCAAACATGAGATGTGATTTCTCATTTAATAAGAGTGCATTACTATATAAAAAACTATATAATAGGTTGCTTGAATGAATCTTGCAATAGATGTAGGAGGTACTCACCTTCGCGCACAAATATGGGATCAAACCAAACCTCTAACAACTCTTCATGCTAAAACCGTTGAAGTTGGTCTATATAAATGGCTAAAATCAATTCTACAAGAGCATAAAGCTATAAAAACTATTGGTATTGCTTATGCAGGGCAGGTTAAAAACGGCTCCATTATCTCCTCTCCAAATATTAATATTGATGAATATGAAATACAAAAAACTATTGAATCAGAGTTTAACGTATCTCTTAAAATTGAGAATGATCTGACTTGTGCCGTTCTTGCAGAAGCAGAGATATATAAAAGTAAAAATATCTGTGCTTTATATGTAGGTACGGGACTAGGACTAGGTGTTATTGAATCGGGCAGGGTTATACGAGGT
>JBEPWC010000138.1:0-5703 GCA_041642615.1 Sulfurimonas sp.
TGGAGTTATAAAAACAAACCCTTATTTAAAAGATATAATAACAGAGAATATAAATAGCTATGCTTTACCGCAGGCCCTAAATAGTTTAACAATCGACGTTACATCTATAGAGAATGCTGCTCTTAAGGGTGCATTACTACTAAAGGATTACAATGGTTAATCAAAAATTGAATATTTTATTTGTCGCATCTGAAGTTGTACCTTTTGCAAAAACAGGAGGTTTGGCTGATGTCTCAGGAGCACTACCAAAGGCTCTTAGTGCTATGGGGCATAATGTAGTTGTTGTGATGCCAAGATACTACCAAATAGACAAGGGTTCTCTTAAGAGTGTTGATGGTGTACTTAGTGTAGAGATGGGACCCATGGGTGAGCTTTTTGGAGCCGTATACAAGCAAAAACTTCCACAAAGCGATCTGTATGTGTATTTTATAGATCATGAACAGTTTTTTGGACGCAGAGGTCTTTATCATGATGATAATAAACCATACTTAGATAACGACAACCGATTTATATTTTTATCAAAATCAGCACTGCAACTATGTAAAATGTTAAACTTTACACCCGATGTTATACATGCAAACGACTGGCATACAGCAGCTCTACCACTACTAACGCAAACCCATTTTAAACATGACTTTGGAGATATACCTACAATCCTTACTATACATAATCTTGAACATCAGGGTACATTTTTTAAAGGTGCTATAGATGTTATGCAGAGCGGTTGGGAGCATTTTAATCCAGAGGCTTACGAGAGCATGGATAGAGTTAATTTTTTAAAGGGTGGTATAGCTTATGCAGATGCGGTAACTACAGTATCTAAACGCTATGCTAAAGAGATGCAGATCTCAGAATTTGGTTTTGGTTTAGAACACCATATAAAGTCACATTCATCAAAGCTATTTGGTATTTTAAACGGTGTAGATTACGATGAATGGAATCCCTCAAAAGATAAAAATATTGCCAAAACTTTTGATGCTGATGATATGGATGGAAAACTTATATGTAAGAGATCGCTACAAGAGAGATTTTCCCTTAATATAGATGACGATATACCGCTTATTGGTTTTGTTGGACGTTTTGCTAAACAAAAGGGGATAGAACTTATATCTGGAGTTATTGATGGGCTTTTAGAGCAAAATATTCAAGTAGTTATGCTTGGAACCGGAGAGAAATGGGCAGAGGACTATTTTAGTGAAGTCGCATCTCGTCATTTTGGCAGATTTGGGCTTCACATTGGTTATTCCGATCCTTTGGCTCATCAGATCGAAGCAGGGTGTGATTTATTTTTAATGCCCTCTCTTTTTGAACCTTGTGGACTTAATCAGATCTATAGCTTGCGTTATGGGACACTTCCTATAGTTCGCGCGACAGGTGGACTAGATGATACAATTGATAATTGTAACCAAGAGCAAAATAGCGGAAATGGATTTAAGTTTTATATGCCGAGCGAGGAAGCACTTTACCATACTGTTTTATGGGCTGTAGATCTATACAGAAATGATCGTGATACATATAAACAGTTACAACAAAACGCTATGAAAATGCACTTTGGTTGGGACGATGCAGCTGAGTCTTACGAAGATGTATATCGTTATGCTATAGCAAAGCGACGCGTTTTGAAACTGCAGTAAAAGGGAATGTTTATGAGATACGAACTATATTATGATGTTAGCCGTTTTAGTGATACTGATATATACCTTTTTAAAGAGGGTACCCATACAAAACTTTACCAAAAACTAGGTTCACACACTATGCAAAGGGAAGGGGAATGGGGTACTTATTTTGCTCTTTGGGCACCAAATGCCAACGGTGTATCTATACGTGGAGATTTTAATAATTATGATATAGACTCTCACCCGATGAGAAAACGCGATGATGACTCAGGCATATGGGAAGTTTTTATAAATGATGTAGAGCAGGGTAGCACGTACAAATACCATATTTTTACAGATGGCGAAAATACAAATCGCGATAAAGCTGATCCGTATGCTTTTTATGCAGAAGTGGCACCAAATTCTGCATCTAGAATTTGGAATATAGATGATTATGAGTGGAATGATACTGAGTGGATCTCAACAAGAGCTAGTAAGAATTCGCACAAAGCTCCAATATCGATCTATGAGATACATCTAGGGTCATGGAGACGTAAAATAGAGGAGTCTGAGCGTTATCTAAACTATGTTGAAGCTGCTTATGAACTGGCTGAGTACCTAAAAGAGATGAACTTTACACATATAGAGCTTTTGCCGATTACGGAGTTTCCTTTTAAAGGTTCATGGGGGTATCAGGTTAGCGGTTATTTTGCACCGACTGCACGCTTTGGAAAACCTCAGGAGTTTATGAGGTTTGTTGATATCATGCACTATAATGGAATAGGGGTAATACTTGATTGGGTACCCTCACACTTTGTAATGGATGGACATGGACTTATGAACTTTGACGGGACATGTCTGTATGAGCATAAAGATCCGCGTAAAGGCTACCATCCTGATTGGGGAAGTGCGATTTTTAACTATGAACGCAACGAAGTGCGGGCATTTTTAATAAGCTCAGCTATGTTCTGGCTTGAAAAGTACCATATTGACGGTATACGCGTAGATGCTGTCTCATCAATGCTGTTTCTTGATTTTGGCAGAGAAGAGGGTGAGTGGATACCAAATGAGTTTGGCGGTAATGAAAATTTAGGTGCAATAAACTTTCTTAAACAACTTAATACCTCTTTATATAAAGAATTTAGCGATATTATGACATTTGCCGAAGAATCTACAGCCTTTCCAATGGTAAGCAGACCGGTTGAGAAGGGTGGTCTTGGTTTTGGATTTAAATGGAATATGGGCTGGATGCACGACACGCTGAAGTACTTCAAAAACGATCCAATCTATAGACAACATCATCATGGTCAACTAACTTTTAGTTTTATCTATATGTATAACGAAAACTATATTTTGCCGCTTAGTCACGACGAAGTTGTGCACATGAAGGGCTCTTTGATAAATAAGATGCCGGGAGACAACAACCAAAAATTTGCAAACCTACGTGCTATGTATGCGTTTATGATGGCACATCCCGGTAAAAAACTGCTTTTTATGGGTGGTGAATTTGCCCAATTTGCAGAGTGGAACTATGAAAAAAGCCTTGATTGGCATCTACTTGACAATCCACAGAACAAAGGTGTACAAAACCTGATAAAATCTCTTAACCTGCTATATAAAGATGAACCGGCTCTACATGAAAACGATAATGAAAAACAAGGCTTTGAATGGATAGATGAAACTGATAACACGGCAAATGTCATAGCTTTTATTAGAAAAGGAGATAAAAAAGATGATGATATTATCATAGTGTGTAACTTCTCAGACAAGACACATGAAGGTTATCCGATCGGTATATCAAATAAAGGCGTATATAAAGAGATCTTCAATTCTCAGTCTAAAGAGTTTGATGGTTGGAGTGTTACAAATAACAAATCTATAAAAACCAAACAAGAACAACAACATGGTCGTAAACATAAACTTGATGTTACATTACCTGCATTAGGTGTGATATACCTCAAAAGAGAGATGTAAACTTTTTTCAATAGAATATACATTATGTTAACCAATTAATATTTATAATTACTCTTCACAATGTATTTACCTAAAAATATACTATAATTTCAAAAATATAGATATAAGGCAGATGCAATATAATGATTAAAGTTGCAATTATTGGGGCTGGCTATGGTGGATTAAGAGCTGTAGAACACTTAGTTGAGAACAAAAATATTTCACTCTTTTTGTTTGATGAAAACTCGTACCACTACTTACAAACTGAAGCCTATGGTTATATCGCAGGTAGATTCGATCTACACGATGTAGCACTAGATCTTAAAAACTGGTGTCATGGGTTTGAACGCCCTATTACATTTATAAAGCAAAAAGTTAACTATATTGACTCAACAAACAGTCTCATCAAGACAGATGCTGGATGTTACGATTATGACTACCTTATAATAGCAACTGGAGCACGCACTAATTTTTTTAAATTTATAGAGGGTATGGATAAGTATGGCTATGGCGTTAAAAAACTCTTTAGATCGCATGGTTTTCGTACATCTTTTGAGCATCTACTATATGAAAAGCTACAAAATAGCTCTATGCAAGGCAAGAGTATAAACCTAGCTATTGGTGGAGCTGGACTTAGTGGTGTTGAGATAGCTGCAGAGATGGGAAACGTTATTAAAAAACATAGTAAAAGTATTGGAGAGTGTGCAAAAGAGATAAAAATCTATCTGATCGATGCAAGCGATACAATTTTACCTGGGATGAGTGAGTATATAATTAAAAATACTCAAAAAAGACTTGAGGATCTTAATGTAGAGATTATGACAGAGTCATTTATAGAGCGTGTAGATATGGATACTATATATTTTAAAGACAGCTCAAGCCTAAAATATACGTTTATGATCTTCACAGGTGGAATCCTTGCAAACACGATAGACTCAGATCTTAAAGTAGAGCTAAATAAAACTGACCAATATATATGTGACATGACCCTAAGGATACATAAAAACATCTTTACAGTTGGGGATTGTTGCCAAATCAAAGGTAGAGACAACACTACCCTTCCCCCTACTGCTCAGATTGCAGAAAAAAGTGCTGAATATGTAGCTAGTGCTTTAGATGATCTGATCGAGAAAAAAGAGATAAAACCATTTAGAGGAAGAGTTGATGGTGTTTTTGTAGCTCTTGGAGGCAGATATGCTGTTGGTGAGCTGTTCGTAAGAGTAAAAGTTAAAGGCTATTTAGCATACATACTTAAAAAATTAATAACTAAAAGCTACTATTTTGGTTTAAAGTTTAGATTAAATGCAGGGTTTAAAAAACGCACTCTAATAAAAGGTGAAAAAATATGACTAGAAAAGAAGAGTTAATACTTGATATACAAAATCTTTTAAATAATTATCATGGAATAGAAAAAACCTCCATCAATCCAGATCTATTAGAATTTATGGATGAAAACACGCTTATTAGCGTAATAGATAGCCTATTGACACAAAAAGAGGCATCTAAAGATCTAGACATAGAATGGCTTGAAAAATTTAAAAAATTTAAAGAAAGTTAAATAAACGTTATTAACGGTTAGCAAGAAGCTTTGTTTATTAACACTTATTGTGTATAATCACAGTCGAAACAAATTTTAATAGTAGGAATAGTTATGGCAAATATCGATTTAGTTCAACTAACACAACAAACAAAAAAACTTACAGCTATGGTTGTAGAGGATGAAAAAGTAACAAATGAGCTTTTAAGCTCTACCTTTAATAACTTTTTTTCTGGTGTAACCTCATGTTTTAATGCTGAAGAAGCATTAGAAGCATATGAGACCGCAAAACCTGATATAGTATTTGTTGACATCATCATGCCTGGTATGGATGGTATAGAACTCTCAAGAAAAATTCGTGAGAAAAACCCTAACCAAATCATCATAGTGATCTCTGCAAGTAACGATATTGAGAAAATATCTGAGTCTATTGAAGTTGGTGTTAACAGCTTTGTACAAAAACCAATTGATACCAAAAAAATCATAGAGCTTTTAAATGGAATAACATCTATGATCAACAAAAAAAGAAAAGTTGAAACAAAAACATTCTCAATTTCACTACCATTAGATCTATACGATCTAGTAAATGATAACGCTAAAGAGGAAAGCATCTCTAAA
>JBEPWC010000139.1:0-5637 GCA_041642615.1 Sulfurimonas sp.
TGTGCAACATATGAGTCACTAATTGATCTTTTTGAAAAACAGCCAACAGCTGCACAAGCAAAAAATATTTTCAAATTAGCCGCAAAACATAAAGTATGCTTATATACATCAAGTGAACATGCAAAAAAACTAAACGATAAAGAAGCTGAAGCTAGGCGCAATGCCCAGAGAAAGATGCTAGAAGACAACGATACAGACAAGTTTGATATCTTAAAAGAGCATGAGTTGCTAGAGTGGTCAAGATCTGATTCACCTGTACGTATGTACCTGCGTGAAATGGGACAGATTCCACTTTTAACAAAAGAGGAAGAGATTGAGATCTCTAAAAAAATAGAGGGTGGCGAGAGCATAATTATTGATGCTATATGTTCAGTACCCTACCTAATAGACTTTATACTAGACTATAAAGAACCTCTGATAAATCGTGAAAGACGTGTTAAAGAGCTATTTAGAAGTTTTGAAGATGACAATGGAGATAGTGATGATTCAGATGTTTCAGATGACGATGGTGATGAAAAAGACCTAGGTGTTAAGGATAAGTCACGTGTAGAAAAAGTAACGTCTAGCTTTAAAGCACTTGAAAAAGCAAAAAAAGACTGGGTTAAATTCAACTCAAAAGCACCAGAGGATCTTGACACAAGAGATATGGATGAAGAGGTTGTAGCCTACTACCTAGGTTCAACTTTTAAAAAACAGATATTAAAAGAGAACTTACTAGAGCTTGGTCCAACTTCTAAACTTATAAATGAACTTGTACGCTCAATGGAGACAGCACTTAAAAGTGATGAGGGTTACGAAAAAGAGATGAAGAGACTTGAGTACAAACTTCCACTCTTCAATGCAACCCTAAAAGCAAACCATAAGATCTTAGTAGAAAAGATCTGCACGCTAAGTAAAGAAGATATCCTAAATATGGTTCCAGAAGCTACCATGGTTTCTACATATATGGAGATCAAAAAACTTGTTCAAACAAAAGAAGCATCTAAAAACTCTTTTGATATGGAACCAGAAAAATTAGCAGATATTTTAGAACAAATTAAACGTGGTAAAAACATCTCTGAGATCTCTAAAACTAAGATGGCAAAATCAAATCTTAGACTTGTTGTCTCTATAGCTAAGCGTTACACTAACCGTGGACTTCCATTTCTTGATCTAATTCAAGAAGGAAATATTGGTCTTATGAAAGCGGTTGATAAGTTTGAGTACCAAAAGGGTTACAAGTTTTCAACTTATGCTACATGGTGGATTCGTCAAGCGATCAGTCGTGCGATTGCAGATCAAGCAAGGACTATCCGTATCCCTATCCATATGATTGAGACTATAAACCGTATCAACAAGATTATGCGTAAACACCTTCAAGAACATGGTAAAGAACCTGATGTTGAGACAATTGCAGAAGATGTTGGACTCTCAGTAGAAAAAGTTAAAAACGTAATCAAGATCACAAAAGAGCCGATCAGCCTTGAAGCACCAATCGGAAGTGAAGAGGATGGGCGTTTTGGTGACTTTATAGAAGACAAAACTTCATTAAGCCCTTCAGATGCTATACTAAAAGATGATCTAAAAGTTCAGATTGAGCAGGTTTTAGAGCAGTTAAATGAGCGTGAAAAAGCGGTTATTAAACTCCGTTTTGGGATTATGGATGATGAAAGCGACAGAACACTAGAAGAGATCGGAAAAGAGCTTACAGTTACGCGTGAGCGTGTAAGACAGATCGAATCTAGTGCTATTAAAAAGTTGAAGCACCCTAAAGTTGGTCGTAAACTTAAAAACTATATTGAAGAGTAGTAAGTTTTATGACATTTGAGCAAAAACTTATTGAGCATGATTTTAACCCGTTTGTACTTTTTAATTCAGACGGTAAAGTGCTTTCACTAAACGAGCAAGCACAGTTTATTGTAACACCTTTTAACTCAAAGGAGCTTTTCGAGCTTGCCACAACATATGCAAATGTAACATTTGGCTTTAAAACAACATTTATGGATATTGAGTTTTCATCTCATAAGTTTTTTGGCATAACAGTTGGTTATGAAGATGAGGATCAAATAGGACTTATGCTTTACCAGATGCCAGCTTTTAGTAAAAAACAAAAACCTACTGGTGAGTTAACAAACATATATACACTTGTTGATCTATGTATATCTACAAACTCCATAAACTCACAAACCACTTTCTCAAAAGAGTTTGATCCAACAATACCTGAGATCATAGTAGACTCAAACTCCTTTATAAAAATACTAAATAAAATATACTCATGTTTTATTCAAAGCCAAACTATTCATACAAAAATATTTTATAGAGTTGGAGAGCTTGTAGTATTTGATGAAAAAAGATACCCTATCTTTAGCATAGAGATATCTGCAGAGAAAAAAGATGAACTACAGATCAGTGAGCTTAAAAATATCGTTGAGTCTAATGATATACATGTTGATATTCATAAAAAAATCACTATCAACCTTCCAATAATTACAAAATGAGATCAAGAGTAGATCTCTTTTGAAAAGATATACCCAACTACTATACCTACAAGCAAAGATGGCAGATAGACTGAAATATCAAGCACATTGTTGTTTTTTAAAGATATAAATCCCAAAATCAAAAATAGATATCCACCTAGTCTAAAAAGCGAAAAAGATGCACTTGAACCATCTTTAGCACTTTTTAGGCTAAAAATTTTTATTTTTTTCTTTTCCTGCTTGAGAATCTCTTTTAGGTCAATCTCATCTTCTTTTTTATGGTTTAGCTTAGCCTCTTCATGAAGCTCATGTGGATCATCTATGGCATCTAGCGGATCTCTATCACCCTCATAGCTTTGTGTTTTAATCTTAGCACTTACCATCTTTTTATATGCGTAAAATGATCCCACCATAATCAAAAAGCTGCTAAGAAAAGCAACTTGAAGATTTATATAAAAAGTTTTAGAATAAAAAGTTGTAAGTAGTACAAAAAACTCTGCTATAACTACAATTTTTAAAGCTTTTAAATAGTTAGCTTTACTTACCATAGCGTTCTAGCCCATCATCTTCATCATCTTCTAATTGCTTTTTAAGTGCATAACGAGGCTCTTTTGCTAACTCTTCATAATCATCACGCTGTTTTTCATACGCTTTATAAACATTTAAAATTGCAGCTGCAACACCTATGAAAACACCTATCCATAAGGTCCATGCGGCACCTGTAAAGCTCTTTAGCACAAGCCCTATACCAACACCCATAGCTACAGCTACAACCATTGATATGCCAAGTGAGAGACTATCAGCAGCCTCTACAACCTTGCGAACTTTTGGTTTTTCACTTTCTTCTACTTCTTCGTTTGTTTTATTCTCTTTTTCCATTATGCAATTCTTTGAAATACTCTAGCACTAGCTTTGATACAATCTTCGATCATATCATCAGTAGTAGCGGTCGATATAAATCCAGCCTCAAACAGTGAACAAGCAAAGTAGAAACCTTCATCGATCATCCCTTGATGAAAAGCAGCAAAAAACTCACCATCACACGTACATGCATCCTCAAAACTCTTAACTGGTTTTTCATTAAAGAAAAAACCAAACATACTCCCTCTAGTATCTACCTGCATTGTGATCCCATATTTTTTAGCCTCAGATCTTATACCCTCAACTAAGCGAAACGCTCTTTTATTTAGAACATCTAAAACAGGTGCATTGTTTTTAAGTTTTGAGATCGCAGCATATCCAGCTGCCATAGCTACAGGGTTTCCACTAAGGGTTCCAGCTTGATAAACTGGTCCCTCAGGACTTAGTTTCTCCATGATCTCACGTCGTGCTCCAAAAGCACCAACTGGCATACCACCACCAATCACTTTTCCAAGTGTTACAATGTCAGGCTTAACACCTGTGATAGACTCAGCACCATTTATAGATGCACGAAAACCACTCATAACTTCATCGTATATTAACAGTGTGCCATTTGCATCACACAACTCCCTAAGCTCTTTTAAAAACTCCTTATCTGCTGGAATAAGCCCCATATTTCCTGCTATTGGCTCTATGATCACACAAGCAATATCACTAGAGTCTTCAAAACATTTTTTTACACTCTCTATATTGTTGTACTGAGCTAAAAGTGTGTGTTTTGTAAAGTCAGCCGGCACACCAGGGCTTGATGGGTTTCCAAAAGTAGCAGCACCACTTCCAGCTTGAACTAAAAGTGAGTCACTATGACCATGGTAACACCCTGTAAACTTTACAATATCATCACGACCTGTAAATCCTCTAGCTAAACGTATAGCACTCATTACAGCCTCTGTTCCACTACTAACAAACCTGATCTTATCGATCGAGTCAAACATAGAGACAACAAGCTCTGCAAGTTCAGTCTCAGCTAGAGTTGGAGCACCAAAACTAAGCCCATGCTTTACAGCTTCTATAACAGCAGCCTCAATAGACTCATCACGATGACCAAAGATCAAAGGACCCCAACTTTGAACAAAGTCTACATATTTGTTGCCATCTATATCTTTAAGGTATCCCCCCTCACCCTCTGAGACAAAAAGAGGACTACCTCCAACACCAGAAAATGCACGAACCGGCGAGTTTACACCTCCAGGGATCAGTTGTTGAGCGTCTTTAAAAGCTTTTAGTGATTTTTCTTTATTCATATCAAACCTTGGCATAAAATTTTTATAATTATAACGAAGTTGTATTAATCTACATTTGATATAATCCACCAAATTTTAAATAATGGAAATTGATTGAATCGTTCTAATATTGCACTTTTAATAGCAGTTTTAATACATATTATCTTTTTATTGCTTTTTTGGATTGTCACCTCGATCCAACCCAAGGATAGTGATCCAAAAAAAGAGGAGAAAAAGATAAAAATATCACTAAAAGAGCTTCCTAAAAAGTACAAAAAGTCAGGTCTAACAAAAAAGAAAGTTTCAGAGCCAAAAATAGCTCCTCCGATGCCAAAAGGCTCACAACTTAAAAAGATAGTAAAAAAACCACCAGTTGAGTTCAAACCAAAAAAAGAGCCCAAAGAAACAAATCTAAATAAACAAAAACCTAAAAAAACACCTAAAGATACAAAAGAGATTGAAAAACTAGTAAAAAAAATAAAACCCCTCCCACCCGTAGAACAATATATACCTTTAAAACAAGCAGATAAAAATGTTAAAAAAGAAGAACCGCTGTATTCGCTACTATCTCAAGATCACTCAGATAAAGAAAAAAACAAAGAGAAAAAACAGATTAGATCAGGAAGCAGTATTGCAAACAACATAAAAGAGCTCTATGGTGAAGAATTTGGCAAACTAAGCCCAGGTCAACAAAAATACATACTTAACAACCAAGAGATTATGAGACGCATTACACAACAAGTTCTTAACCGCGTAGCCAGAGTAAATATTCCACATGATCTAAATGTAAATAGAGTAAATGTTATTGAGTTTTACCTACACCCAAACGGAGATATGACCGACTTTAAATTTTTACAAAAAAGTAACTACTATATACTTGATGAAACAACAAAAGAGACTATTGAGTATGCATATAGCAGATACCCAAGACCAGAAGAAAAAACATTGATAAGATATAATGTTTTTTACAATTTAGCTAGGTACTAAGGAAGACTATGTCAAATCACCCACAAAAAACAAAACACAAACACTACCTG
>JBEPWC010000140.1:0-1973 GCA_041642615.1 Sulfurimonas sp.
TATGTGGTCACTTGATCTTTGGACTTCCTAGTGAAGATAAAAAGATGATGTTAGAGACGGCACGTGAGACTTATGAGTGGGGGATCGACTCTGTAAAGTACCATCCACTATATGTAGTTAAAAAAACAGCCCTAGCAAACGAATACGCACGTGGGGAGTTTACACCCATAACTGAAGTAGAATACTTAGATGTTTTAGTCCAAGCACTTCTTATGAAGCCCCAAAACATAAGTGTTCAAAGGATCACAGCTGGGATCGATAACGACTCACTTATAGCTCCATCTTGGTGCAAAGATAAAAACCAACAGGTTAAAAGCATAAATAAAGCTCTAAAAATGATAGGGTTAAAATACTAATTAAGGTTTTTTATGGCTAAAATTTTGCTCTTAGAGGATGACAATATTCTTGCTGAAACTCTAAAAGAGTTACTAGAGAGCGAAAGCCATAGTGTAGATGTAGCTAAAAACTCTGGGGCTGCACTAGATCTGACATATGAAAATAGTTTTGAGATCTTTTTATTTGATGTTAACTTAACCGACTTTAGCGGTTTTGAACTTCTTAAAATATTAAGAGAAAATGACTGCAGTACTCCAACTATATTTTTAACCTCTCAAGATGATATAGCATCACTTTCAAAAGGTTTTGAAGTTGGTGCTGATGACTATATAAAAAAGCCTTTTGACTTTGATGAGCTCCTTATTCGTATACAGGTACAACTTAGAAAAATTTATAATACTCACAAAGATCTTGTGCAATATAATGACTTAGTATACGATATATCTTCTAATGAGCTCTTTTTAAAAGATAAACTCGTAGCACTAACCCCACAAGAAAAAAAACTATGCAGGATGCTATTTAAAAGCATTGGTAAAACACTTACAAAAGAGAATATACTTTATGACCTAGACATTGCTGGGGAGTCAAGTGAGGGAGCTTTACGTGTATATGTATCTAAACTTAGAAAAGTTGGTCTAAAGATTGAAACTTTAAAAACAATAGGTTACAGACTTGTTAAAGCATGATCAAAAAGCATTTATTAAATTTTTTAGTATCTACTTTGGTAGTGTCGCACTGCTTATTTTAGTATCTGGTCACTTTTACTATACTGAACAAAAGAAAGAGTTTTTAAAACATGAAAACTTCGATATGCTTAATTACGCTAGGCTGTTTAAAACAAACACCCCAAAACAAAATACAGATATAACACATACGATCAAAAAGATGGATATTCAAAACTTCAATATCAGTAACTTTACAATAAAAAAGGATCACTTTGTAAAGTACATACCACATAACTGGATAGACGAGTATATGATCCTAAAAAAACCAAAAACGGAGTTTAATAAAAAGATATCTAGTTTAAAATCTAATATAATCATCTCTCAGATTTTACTACTAAGTATATTTGCAACGATCAGTTACTTTTTATCGAACATGGCACTAGAGCCTATGCGAGAATCTGTAACAAAACTGGACAATTTCTCAAAAGACTTGATCCATGATATAAACACACCCATTACTTCAATACTTCTAAACCTAAAACTCCTAAAAAAAGACAAGCATTTTGCATCAAACAAGTATCTTAGTAGGATCTCTAAAAATATAAATGACATAAACTCACTTAATTCAAATCTAACAATTTTACTAAAAGAGAACTCACTTGATATTCAAAGTGTAAATATATTTAAAGTTATAAACGAGAGTATAGAGACTTACAAAAGTCAGTATCCAAACATAAGCTTTAAAACTTCAAATACTGAGTACACAGCAGAGATAAATGAGAGTGCATTTAGACAAATAATATCAAACATAATTTCAAATGGATCCAAATACTCCTCAAGCAAAAAAAATGCTGTTATAGATATATTTATGAAAGAAAATACACTGTATATAAAAGACAACGGTATCGGGATAAAAAATCCATCTTCTGTGTTTGAGAGAAACTACAAGGAGCATGTGTCAGGTCATGGGAT
>JBEPWC010000140.1:1983-5590 GCA_041642615.1 Sulfurimonas sp.
AGCTGTAACCTCCAAAGAAAATGAGGGGAGTGAGTTTAGTTTAAAATTTATCTAAAATTATTTACCCTACCTCTTGTAACTGTTTTCTAAGTAGTGCATTTATAAGTGTTTGGTAAGGTACTTTTTGTTCACTTGCTAACTTCTTGAAATACAAAACTATATCGTTATCTAATCTCAATGATACAGGTATTTTTTTGGGTTCATAAAACCTACCGCGAACTCCATCACTGAAGTCATACTCATCCAACATCTCATAGTCATCAAATTTTTCTCTCTCTTTAATGCTGCTCATAGAAAATCCTTTCTTTTTGACTTGCTTTTCTTGCACTTATTATGCGGATAATTTCGTTTCCATCCTCATCAAAAAACATATTTGCTACAACTAAGATTTTATCTTCAGATGTTACCCCTAATGTAATCCATCTTTCTTCGAAGTAATCAAAACGATGATCAAGTTTTGAAATATGCATAGGGTCTAAGAAAACTTCTTTTGCTTCTTCAAAACTTATATTGTGTTTTTTAATATTTAACTCATTTTTTTGATCACTCCACTCAAATCTCACAAAGCAAGCCTTTTATTAATCTTTTAAATTATAGCACATTGTATTTACAATGTCAATATACTACATAAGAGTTAAACTTTTTGGAGTCTCCTATTAAAAACTATATTTTATATTTGCAAACAACCTGTCATTATCTTTATTTAGATCAAGAAAGGGTTTATCGCCACCTATATACTCAACATAGCCAAACTCTACATTTACTCCATCCATAACATCGTACTCCAACCATAACCTTGAAAACCCACCGTTTTGCCAAGATGAACCAAACATACTTAGAAGTACAGATATATCTAGCGTATCATTAAGATAGTTTTTTGTATAACGAAGTGCTGTTTGCATCTCATCTTTTTGCACAAAATCTGAAAGGTTTTGCATCTGATGCTCATAGTCGTATATATGTCTGTTTACAACTTCTAAAGTGATCGTAGTATCTCTAAAGCCCATATAATCAAAACCCACTAGTGCATCTAAACGGTTTTTTGGATCTGTAGTAGTGTTGTATTTTACACCGTTTAAAAAAGCAGCCTCTGCTTTTAAAAGCCAACTTCCATACGCTATATTTAAAGCACTCCCTGCCATTTTTACTTTTGAGACTATCCGTTTATTTCCTTCTATATGCCACTTTTGATCATATACATCAGCTGCGTAAAAAGAAAGATCCCAACCTGAAAAAATCCCATTAGCCGCAAAAGCGTACTGCATGTTATCCACAGAGTTACTTGGGTCTTTTAACTCTAAAAATGGGTTTGGTGCACTTGCAAAAATACCATCTACATTAAAAAACTCACTTCTTGGAGGTGCCTCTATCATGATCCTGCTCTCACCTATTGCCATTGCAGATATCTCCCAATCACCTACATAATAGTCAAGCTTTAACATTGTAGTTGGCAGTCTTAGATCCTCTATGTCTGTTAAACCAGGTTGTCGGTTGTCTAGTGGATTTATAACATCTGTAACACGGATAGAGTCACTTTTACCCCAAATAACGATCTGACGACCAAACTTAACATCAAGGTTATCTAAAAGTGTACCTTGGATATAAACATCATCAAATCTAATTTGATCTCTGTATGCATCTAAAGTGTCTTGGTTGTAATTAGTGTTTGGGTGTAAGTCGTATATAGCATCATAAAAAGCATCACCGCTGATGCGAAGTTTAAAATCATCACTTAACTCTGTATCCATTTGAAGATACACTGAGATTTGTGCTTGAGTAAACCCTCTGTACTGCACGCCATCGACTTTATGGCTTTTAACTCCATAAGATGTTTTAAAAGCAATATCTCCACTTAGATCAATTGGATCATCATCTTTTTTTAACTCTTTTTGATCTTGTCTGACAACTATATCATCTGAAAAACCATCTAGTGGATCAAACTCCTCATCTGCTTGTATAGAACCTGCATAAATCAAAAAAACAATAAAGATACTAAGGAGTTTGTACTGCATCTTTTAAAGACCTTTTTTAAGTGTACGAGTTGAAAAAAACGACTCTTCTAAGTCCTGATTATATTTTACATCTTTAAATTCTAAAAGTGTACTATGAAGTGTTTTTCTACCTTTTTTAGTAACCATCTGCATCTTAGTTACAGTCCATACATCTTCTATCTCTTCAAGCCCTAAAACTTTCATATATTTTAGTTTTTTACCCTCTTTTACATAATGAAGTGCTTGGACAATCACAAAGTTGTCTTGACGAATAAACATAATGCTTTTTGTATAGCCAGTCTCATCAATTGTTTTTTGACTTTTTGGAGTAACCATCATCTGCCAAACTTTATGTCCATCTACTTCAGTCTCTTTCATAACTTTGTAAGTATAGTCCTCTACATTTTTATTTGTCATATCTGAATATGTAAAATCACTCCCCATAAAAGATGAACTTTTATCACTTGATGCTATTCTTTTGATCTTTTTTAACTCCGGCAGATATAACCACTGATCATCATCCTTATCTGAATCATCATAATCATAAGTCAAAAATGCTGTATTTTCAACATCTGCTGGTGAGAGAAAAAACATAAGTTTTAGCTCATCTTCACCCTTATCTTTTGCAAAGTTTTTTAACTCCCTTACCCTTTGTTGTCCACTCTTATCTATTAGTGTCATAGTCATATTAGAAATTGAGTTATCACCATCTTCTCGATCATGAGTCTTTTGTGCTATCTCAAGACCTGTCATAGCAAAAGCTGAGCTTAACAATAAGCTCACAGTTAGTAATATTTTTAAAATCATTTTTTATCCTTGTTGTAAATTTAGCAATTGTATCATTGCTGTATTAGCGATTTGTTAAGAACAGCTTTATTAATGAGCCACTTAAAACTAAATTTGTAAACATGGCTACCAATACAGTAATGCCTGTAATAAGACCAAAATTAAACAAGTTGTTCATACTCGCAAACATAAAAACTAAAAAGCCTGAACTTAAAACTAAGGATGTAATTAATATAGCTCGACCGGTTGAATGAAGAGTTAGTCTTATGGCTTCGTCGATGTCTTTATGAACTAAATAATAACGCTTAAAATTGTGCATATAATGGATAGTATCATCAACCACCATTCCAATAGCAATGGCTCCAATTAAAATTGTAAACATATCTAAAGGTAGCTCATAAAAAACCATAAAAGCTAGTGCGAACATTATTGGTGTTAAATTTGGAATCATACTTAAAAACCCGAGTTTAATACTACCAATTAGTACTACCAAAAGCAGAGCTATTACGCCAAATGCTATTATGTAGCTCTCTATAGAACTCTCTATAGACTTTGTGATCGTAGTTGCCAAAATTGGTAAAGTTCCAGTGATCGATACATCTGCCATACCTTTGAATTCATCTTTTAAAAGGGTGTCTATTTTGTTTATTAACTCAACATATTCAACTGAGTCTACCCATGGAGCTTTTATGGAGATTCTGGTTTTAGAGAACTGATTATCTACAATATCTTCTAGATCATCGCTTCCGCTGTTTTCAAACAGTAAAAACTCCTGTGCGATGAGCTTTTTGTTTTGAGGTATGGCGTAGTACTCTTGTCTATTTTCATTA
>JBEPWC010000141.1:0-5564 GCA_041642615.1 Sulfurimonas sp.
CAAGAGGTTCTAGGGGTAGAAGCTCTTAATGAATCTTCTATAAATATTTTTCTTCTATGTTGAAAAAAGATATATATAGCGATCAAGAAAGGCTCAAACCTAACTACAATTTTCACTAAAAAGCCACTTATGTAAAAAAGTGTATCAAAAATGGAGTCTGAGAGTGGACTTGAAACTATGTAAGAGATTCCAGCCTCAGCTAACTTTGCATTTATAGCTATATAAAAAGTATCTAACTTTAGAATTGTCATAAGTGCAAAAATAACTGCATGGGTTACAAACAATAGCACAACAACTTCAAAAAAAACTTTAACACCAACAACACTACGCTGATATAAAACATAAAACATAGCAATGCTTAGTGACATAGGTGTAGCAAATGTTGAAAAAGAGGGTATATCTTCTAGCTTTAATTCAAAAGGCATTCGTAACTCTACAGCACGCTCTTGTGGGATGATCTCTATAAACCGTTCAAATGTCACTTTAGCTCTGTAGTTGTCGCTAACCCATGAAGTGTTAAAAATCTCTAAATTATTCCATATAACTATGCGTTCAGTTATTTGCGAGATAAAAAAAAGATGGTAGTCATCTTTGATCTGTAGCCATATAAACAAAGTGAGTGCATAGCTTATGATCAGTAAAGCGATGCTAAGAAGTAGCGTTTTACTCTTTAGCTGATTCATTGGCTTTTATAACAAAAAATAAAAATAGACCTATAGCTATAAAAAGCATAATGCTTTGTGTCACATAGGTGTGCATCAGATCAAAAAACTCTCTGTCATATACCCCAACAAGTAAAAGAAAGACTATACGCAAAGTATTAAACACAACAAGTATAAGTGTCCCTATGGCTAGCCATAGAGCTTTTAGTTTTAAAGGTGCCGAGTAAGCAAAGACTCCAGCGTAAAAGATAAGAAGTGCTTCAAGCCCACTACATCCAAAAAGAATAACTACCGTAAAGTGATCTAGTGTCAGACGGTTTGCTTCACGCACTACATCTAGATGAAGCAAAAGTGCAGTTTTATGAGAGAGGTATGTAGCAAAGTCGGTATAGATAGCGTTTATGTGAAACAACTCTTTAAAATAAGGAAGATCTATAAGCAAGTAAAGCGCTAGGGCATAAAGCCCATAACGGAGTAAAAAGATGTAAGAGCTTTTTTGCATAAGTACCCTAAATAAAACGGCGACTAAAAAAGCCGATCAGTCCAATGGAGCCTAGGAGTGTTAAAAGTGCAAAAGGGGTAAATGGTGCGTTGGCGGAGCCACCTCCACCAGGTCCCGCTGGTATAACTGGATCGGCAATGTCACCATCAGCTGCTCCATCTTGATCGTAATCACTACCATCTCTTACATTATAAGTAATTTTTGTTTTATTATCTCCTGGATAATGAGTAATAGTACTAAAAATAATTTCATAGTTACCACTAACTCTGTTTAGTTTGTATAATCTATCTATGCTAGCATCATATGGTACATATAGATCTATCGGAGCAGTACTACCAGCTACAGCAAGGTTAAAAATATTTACAGCAAATTTACCATAAGGGACACTTACTCCACTTACATCACCGTTAGATGCAATTTGAGTCACAGTTATAGATCTTGACCCATCATTTGCTGTTGCTGCTGTTACCCAACCTATAGATGTATTTGTTGAGTGAACATAGTCTTGAGTAGAATCTGCAGTGCCATCACCGTTTCCATCACCCACAGCTCCACCATCTAGTGCAGGAGCAGAGTCTTCTTCTGTTGGTGCAGCTGCAACAGCTGCTGTTGCGTTACTTGTAACGGATTCTGCATTTCCGTTTCCATCTGTAAAAGATACTACTACAGTTATAGCATCACCTTCTTCATTGCTAGTTAAAGTATAGGTATCAGATGTTGCACCTGCGATATCTACACCTCCAGCTTTCCATTGGTAGCTAAAGGTTCCAAGTCCATCTGCATCAGCAATGGCAGAAGTGTCTGCTGTAAGAGTTTCTCCTACTGTTGTTGTACCGGAAATTGTTGGTTGTCCTGTGGCTAGCGAGTTCTCCGTGACTTCAACAATAAAAGCTAAGTCCATAGTTGTTTCCCAGCCACCAGTACCACTTTTACCACCATTGTATAGTTGCCCACCTCCATAATAATCAGTTGTACTAAAACCTAAATTTAAGGATCTTGAGCTATCGTAGATACAAAAAGTATATGCTTGACTATTAGACACAGGAGCATTTGTAGTAATAGTGGTCATGCTACTACTAACATCTCCTGCTGTAGCAGTACCTGATATAGACTCTCCTAAGTGACTATCAAGCAAAGTTGCAGCACCAGGAAGTCTACAGTCTGTCTCTCCAGAGTAAAATCTTAAATCAATGGTAGTTGATCCACTAACAGCGACTGAAACAGAAGTTACAGAACCGTTTACAGATGGTCTAAAAGATTGTCCTAGCACATCTTCTGAAACACCATCTCCATGTTGTCCTCCTAAAAAGTTTGTAGCTGCAATTTGTTGAATAGTCTCAGCTTGAATAATTGAAAAGCTAAAAAAGAAACTGACTAAAACAAATAGTATTTTTTTATTGTTTAAAGTTCTCAACGGAAACCCTTTATTTTTAAGATGCGAAAATTATGACACATCGTTGTTAGAGATCTGTTAGAGAATTGCGTTATAAATAAAACGGCGACTAAAAAAGCCGATCAGTCCAACAGAGCCTAAAAGTGCTAGAAGTGCAAAAGGGGTAAATGGTGCGTTGGCAGAGCCACCGGTAAAAGTTCCTAATATTTGGAATGTTAAATCATCCGGGAATGGAGTATTAGAAGCTATGAAAGTTCCTCCAGTATAAGACGCTGCACTTGTATCTCTAAAAACATGAAAACCTGTAATATCTGTTGTCTGACAAAATGAATATGTTCCAGTTGATAGAGTTTGTGCTACAGCTAAGTTACAGGTCATAGGATTATTTGTCGAACTATTCCATGTCATTGTACATGTTGTAAGTGCACCACCAGTACAATCTGTAGAGTTATAAAGTGCAAAATCTTCACTACCATTCCCAGTAGTATTGCCTTCATATAGTATTATATCAGTTACTGTCGCAGAAGAAGAGAGTGTAAATGATTGACCACCATTTACAAAGCCTAAATTGACAGAATTATCTTGATTCGCATTTGAGTACTCAGTTAAAACCGCCCCACTAAGTGTTGCCATACCTAAGTACAACCCTATTATCATTTTAACTATTATACGCATATCTTTCCTTTATATAGCTTTTGACATTACTTTTTATTATCTAAACATCAAGATCATCTTATTTAACAACCTTACATCCAGATGCTTGTTCATCTCAGTTTTCATAAGTTTTAGTGCCTCAAATGATGTCAATGCTTTTTTATAACTTCTTTGACTTGTAAGTGCATCAAAGATGTCACATATAGCTACGATCTTTGCATTTAGAGGTATCTTGTCTCCCGAGAGACCAAGTGGATAACCTGAACCATCCATCTTTTCATGATGATACTTGATGCCATCAAGAATATTTTTGTTTTTAACACCCAGTTTTACAGCCAAGCTATGTCCATAAGTTGGATGTTTTTTGATTTCTTTAAACTCATCATCAGTTAAAAACCCTTTTTTATTGATGATCTCTGGATCAACCTTACTCTTTCCTAGGTCATGTATAAGTGCAGCTTCTCCAAGCTCTTCTAGCTCTTTTTTAGACATACCAAGAAAGGTTCCTAAACTAAGTGCATATATTGAAACATTTATGGAGTGTGTATGGGTATAGTAGTCATGTGTAGCTATGCACATCAAAGACTTTATAGCAAAGTCATCATCTAAAACACTGTTAACTAGATCATTCACAACTTTTTTTGACTCTTTGTAGTTGTTAAGTGTTTCTGGATTTTGAAAGAGATCATTTAGTGCAACTGATGCATTTTGGTACATAACTTCAACTTTTTGAGTAAAAGTTACTGGTTCTTTAGGAGACTCTGCTGTATCTTTTCTTTTGTTAAGATCACGTGCACTTCTGTACAAAAAAGATTCATAAAACTTTTTATATGATTCTTTATCAACTTCATCAATATATATAGCACTAGAGTTTTCTATAAACAAAAGATCGTCTTCATCTAAGATCACACCCCTTTGTTTAAGTTCTTGAACTTTTTTACCCTCAGATTTGTTAATACCATATATAGAAAAATCATAGCTGCAATCAGGGGCAAATATAGTTTTATCGACCAATATATACTTTTTTGCTGACATCTTAACACTCCTGTTTTTAATTTTCTAATCTAAGTAAATACTATGTACGTTGATCAAATATGATCCCAGAGAGTTCATCTAACTTTTTTGCCAAATTTAAAGCCTCATCGTAAGAGTACTCTTTTATGACCTTATTTGTTTTTGAATCTAATACTGTCATATAGAATATATCGCTTACTTTGTTAAATCCAAACTGTAGTTTTCTGTTTATAACTGGATTGTTGTTTAGATCATTTACCAAAGAGCTTAGCTCTTGACTTGAGAGGCTTTTGCTTTTTGGAACACTCTTATCTTCTGGTTGAAGTATTTTTTGAATACCATGATCCTTGTAAGCTTTTGACAAGTCCATATTTTGACTTGAGTTAGTTATGTTCATCGCCCACCCCTTTAATAGATCTTCAAAGTAATATTTAGATTTTAGTAGTATAAACTATCGTTGTTAGAGACGTGTTAGAAAACTAGGCTTTTTCTTTGTAGGAGAGTTCAAACCTTAGTCCGTTTTGGTTTTTAAAAGTGTAAGTAGAATCTGGAAGCTGGTCACAAAAATCTTCAACCATATCTAAACCTACACCATTTTGAGATTTTAAATCTTTACCTTTTCCGTTATCTTGGATTATAAGGGTTACAAAGTCATCTTGATTTATTAAAGTTATATCAATATGTGGAATATATATTTTGTTGTGTTTTATACTGTTTGTGACTAACTCATTTGTTATCATCGCTAAGTTTGTAGCGTTGTTTTTATCAAGTGAGCAGTTAAGGTTGTAATGAAGGTTAATAGACACATTGTCGTTGTCTACAAAGCTTTTAACAATATCGTCAAGATATTTTTTCATATCAAAAGAGTTTAGATCTTCTGATCTGTATAGGTATTCATTTACTAAAGACATCGCTTCTATTCTATGGAGTACTGGAGATATGTTTTGGTTTTTTTTATTTTCCATCCAAAGCATAGCTATGATCATATGAAAGTTGTTTTTAACTCTGTGGTAGAGTTCTTTAAACAGGAGCGTTTTTTCATAGTTTGTTTTTTCAAGTTCTTGTGTTCTTTGTAAGATCTTTTTCTCAAGTATCTCTTCATTTTCCTCTGTGATTTTTTTATATCTTTTTGTAAGGATCAGAAGAAAGATTAAGTTCTCTAAGCCTGTTGCTATAACCATGGAGTATCTAGTCATGAAGTTGTAAGGGAGTATAGACTCTAGCATAGCTAAGTAGACAAAACCTGCTAGTAAGTAGATGATGATCGCATAAAAAAAGTACTTTGCTCTTACATTTCCTTTGAAAAAGAGGTAGATTGAGACTAGTAACATAGAGTTTA
>JBEPWC010000142.1:0-5558 GCA_041642615.1 Sulfurimonas sp.
TCCTCTATGGGGTTTTGGATTAGGACTATATTTAGGGTTAAAATGTTTGAATTTTTGTCTATTTCTAAAATATTTTGTATCTTTGTTGGAACTTCAAAGTCGTACTCTCTAAGAGCAAATGGATCTATTAGTGTAAATGATATTTTTTTATCATCTAATGTTTGCATCTTCATAAATATATCGTCGATTTTTTCTAATGTTACTTCTTTTATATCTTCAAAGCCCAAAAGCGGTGTCGCAATCTCAAATTTCATATATTTAACCTCTCGTATTTGTAAGTGCTAGTTATAATGGTTAGGCACTTAATTATTTTTATTATTGTAGCAGTAAAAGCATAAATTGTACCTAGTTTAATCTGTATTGTATAACTTTTGGATAAAATAACGAACTATTAAAGGTACCATAAAATAAGGAAAATTATAAAATATGAATAAAACAATAAATATATCATCCATAATCATCGTTGCATCAATGCTTTTTTTATCAGGTTGTTCAAAAGATATAGAGGAGTATAATAAACCTGCAATGTATTGGTACTCTAAGATAATCGATTCAGTTTCAAGTTCCAACCTTGAGAGGGCAGATAACTATTACGCTTCACTTCAAGGTGAGCATATAGGATCACCACTCCTTGTAGAGGCTACAATAATCCTTGCTTTAGCACATATGCAAAATGAGGAGTACATACTAGCAGAGCATTTTTTAAATGAATATGTAAAACGTTACGCAAACCCAAATGAAAAAGAGAGTGCAGAGTTTATGAAGATCAAAGCGAAATTTTTGGCACTTCCACATCCAAGACGTGATCAAGCACTAATCAAAGAAGCTATTACAGAAGCTCAAAAGTTTAAGCAAAACTATCCAAACTCTATATATTATTTTTTAGTCGATAGTATGATGACAAAACTCTACATGGGTGAAGCGTCTTTAAATGAGTCGATCGCTGATCTATACAACAGAGTAGACAAGCATAAAAGTGCAGAGTACTACAAAAACCTAAAACCACAACCGTGGATAAACTGGGATGAGGTAGAGCGTGCTGAGTCACCATGGTATAGAGCTTGGTTTGAGGGTGATGGCGGTTCTAGTTGGTATGGTTTTTTGGTCCCAGATACAAAAAGTGTTGTTTCTCGTAACTCAAATGTAGATGAAAATGAATAAAAAAGGATTAATATATGAACTTAAGTAGTTATGGAGAGTTTCCAGCAGATATTCCTGTTATTGCAGAGGATGAACTTTTTTTATACCCATTTATGATATCTCCACTTTTTTTAAGTGATGAAGACAATATAAAAGCTGCTACAAAAGCCATAGAGGGCAACTCTCTTGTTATAGTGTGTTCGACTAAATCAGGAAGTGATGGCCAAAAAGGTTTTGACTCACTATATGAAGCGGGTGTAGTTGGCTCGATCATGCGTAAAGTAGCACTGCCAGATGGTAGGGTTAAGGTTTTATTTCAAGGTTTAGCTCGTGCTAAAACTACAGAGATGATCGAGTCAAAACCACTAGTTGCAACAGTAGATATACTAAAAGCTACAAACAACGACTCTCCAAAAATAGATGCTCTTTTAGAGATCGTCCGTGAAAAGGTGCGCGCACTCTCAGGCGTAAGTAACTATTTTCCACCAGATCTTTTAAGAACGATCGAAGAGAACCACGATCACAATCGCATAATAGATCTGATCTGTTCAACTGTAAAACTAAAAAAAGAGCAAGCTTATAAAATATTTGTCGAGACAGATACAGAGAAAAGGTATATGCATCTGATCGATTATCTGGTTGAGGAGATCGAAGCAAACAAGCTCCAAAAAGAGATTAAGAGCAAAGTCCACACAAAGATAGAAAAGGTAAATAAAGAGTATTTCTTAAAGGAGCAGTTAAAGCAGATCCAAAAAGAATTAGGGACCGATACTCAAAGAGAAGAGGAGATTGAGGAGTATCGTAAAAAACTAGATGCCAAAAAGTCTAAAATGCAAAAAGAAGCATATGAAGAGATTAAAAAGCAGATAGATAGATTTTCACGTATGCATCCTGACTCATCAGATGCATCTATGACTCAGACCTACTTAGAATGGGTTTTAGAGATCCCTTTTGGAAATGAAGCTAAAAAAGCTCTAAAAGTTAGTGATGTAAGCGATCAACTAAACAAAGACCACTTCTCACTTAAAAAACCAAAAGAGCGTATAGTTGAATACTTTGCAGTAAAGGAGCTTATGGAGCTTCGTGGGATCAAAAGTGATGATGGAGATGCGGGGGCAATACTATGTTTTAGTGGACCTCCTGGTGTTGGTAAGACATCACTTGCAAATTCTATAGCAGAGGCTCTAAAGCGTCCACTTGTACGTATAGCTTTAGGTGGACTTGAAGATGTAAATGAACTTCGCGGTCATAGACGTACATATGTAGGAGCAATGCCTGGGCGTATAACCCAAGGGCTTATAGATGCTAAAAAGATGAACCCTGTGATCGTACTAGATGAGATCGACAAGGTTGCTCGCTCGCTTAGAGGTGATCCGACAGCTGCACTGTTAGAGATCTTAGATCCAGAACAGAACAAAGAGTTTAGGGATTATTACTTAAACTTTAACATCGATCTTCGTAAGGTTATATTTATAGCAACTGCTAATGATGTTGGGAGCATTCCAGCACCACTTCGTGATAGGATGGAGTTTATAAACATAAGCTCATATACACCTCAAGAGAAGTTAGAGATTGCAAGTAGGTATTTGATCCCACAAGAGCTTAAAAAACATGGACTTAAAAAGAGCGAGGTTAGTATATCTAAGCCTGCACTAAAAGAGCTTATCCACTCATATACACGTGAAGCAGGGGTCAGAAACTTGCGTCGTCGTTTAGCTGAAATGGCAAGAAAAGCAGCACGTGAGATCCTAGAAGACTCAGATGTTAAAAAGGTTTCAATAAGTGTTAAAAATCTAAAAGATTATTTTGATAAAACTATATTTGAGATAGAAAAAACTACTAAAAAACCAATTGTTGGTGTTGTTAATGGACTAGCGTGGACTGCAGTTGGTGGGGATGTCTTAAAGATAGAATCTATTCGCATTAAGGGTAAGGGTGTTATGAACATAACAGGTAGCCTTGGTGATGTTATGAAAGAGTCTGCTCGCATAGCATATAGTGTTGTAAAAACACTTATAGACACTGGTAAATTAAAGATAGACAAAGAAAACATACCACTTACAACTAAAGAGAAAGAAGACAAAGTAAATGTCCCACAAAGTGAGGTTTATAAGCGTTATGATCTACACCTGCATGTCCCAGATGGTGCTACACCAAAAGATGGTCCAAGTGCAGGTATAGCTATGTGTAGTGCTATAGCTTCGATCCTCTCATCTAAAAAAGTACGTTCAGAGGTAGCTATGACGGGTGAGGTCTCACTAACAGGTGATGTACTCCCAATAGGTGGACTAAAAGAGAAGTTAATAGCTGCACATAAGGCAGATATGTCTAAGGCTCTTATACCATCTAAAAACTATGAGAGAGACCTTGAAGATATACCAGATGAGGTAAAAGAATCACTTGAGATTGTCTCAGTAAGTAGAATAGAAGAGGTCTTAAAAGAGGTCTTAATCTAATGAAAAAATTTATATATCCTGTTTTAGCATCAGCTTTGTTTTTAACTGCTTGTGGCGAAGTCTCCCATGCTAAGCAAAACAAAACTATGTTTCAAAGTGTCCAAAAAGAAAAAGCACAACTTTTGCAAGATGGAAAAAATAAGCACTACTGCTTGAAGTGTGGTATGGATCTGGTAAAGTTTTACAAAACAAGCCATGCAGCAAGCAGTGAGAAAAAAGACAAGACTCATCAGTATTGTTCTATCCACTGTTTAGAGGATCATTTAGGTGATGGTATAGTTCTTAAAAATCCTAGAGTTGTTGATGTTAGCTCGCTTGAGTTTATATCTGTGTCTGATGCTACATATGTTGTTGGAAGTAATGTACATGGAACTATGAGCCGTGTTAGCAAGTATGCATTTTTAAATAAAAAAGATGCACTTGAATTTCAAAAGAAGTATGGTGGAGAGATAATGGATTTTAACTCAGCACTAGAAAAAGCAAAAGAGGATTTTAAGCACTATAGGTAGTGCTTGTAAATCTCGTTAAACTATAACAGTCTCAATCTTATTTTTAAGATCTTCTGCACGAATTGGTTTCATTAAAAAGCCATTAGCCCCATACTCTAAAGCTTCCCCTTTTTTAGTTTCATCTGTTGTTAAAACTATAATTGGTAACTGCTTTAGATTATCATCTGCACGAACAACTTTAAGCATCTCTATACCATTCATTACGGGCATGATTATGTCTAGTAAAATTAGATCGATATCGTTCCTTGACTTTAAAACACCTATAGCATCTGAGCCGTTTCCAGCTTCTATAACCTCTGCTACACTACCTGTTTTCATCAACATAGATTTTAGTAACTTTAGGTTTATCATATCATCATCAACTGCTAAAACATTTATTTGTTTAGACATCTATTTTTCCTTATTTAATATATTTTTCAAAAACCAATCTAAGAAGATCTTTATTTATTACATTTTTTATAGTTTCATCTGCATATTTTTTGTCAGAATCATCTTCTAAAACTGACGGATCATTAATTAGTACAATATTTGTGTTTAGACCTGTTTTAGAGTTTGCTATTTTAACACGTTCATTTATATCACTAGCTAAAGTGTTGCCTAAATCTTTATCATACATAATCAACTTGTAGCTGTTCTGAGTAATTTCAGACTTTAGTTCTTCATTTGAGTTAACACTAGTATAGCTATAACCTAAAGAATCTAATATTTTTGTATACAGTTTTGTTTCAAATTTACTTTTTTTAGCCAAAAGAATATCGGATCTATACTCAGCTTTTTCCTCATGAATCTCCTCTTTAGCTTCCTCTGAATCTTCAACTTTTGTATCTTCAATGGTGGTAAGTTCAGACATTTCTTCAGCAACAGGAGTATCAGAAATTTCTTCTTCTACTGGTTCATCTTTTACAGGGACTTCTTTAGCGTCTACAATCTTATCTGCTAAGAAATGATTTAGAATATTTATAATTTCACTTCTTACAAGAGGTTTTGTAGTATATTCATCAAGTCCTGCTGCTAAGAAGCGTTCACGATCACCCTTTAGTGCATTTGCTGTTAGAGCAACTATTGGTACATGGCTCTCCCCTGTAACTTGTTCATATTCTAATATCTCAGCAGTTGATTCTGTACCGTCTAAAAATGGCATCTGTATATCCATAAATACAAGATCAAACTTTCCATCTTTTCTTTTTGCAAAAGCTTCTAGACCGTTATTTGCGATTGTTACTTTCATACCTAAATCTTCAAGAGTTTTCTTTATAAGCTTTTGGTTTATAATATTATCCTCAGCTACCAACACATCTGCGTTAAATTTACTGCTTCCCTCTGAAAACTTTTTACGATTGGCTTTTATGGTTCTCTTTTTCTCAACAAGAGAGACATCGTAACTCTCAAGTGCCAACTTAACTTTTGATACATTTAGAGGTTCATAAAGAGTTTTTCCTATCTTAGCACCAAT
>JBEPWC010000143.1:0-5540 GCA_041642615.1 Sulfurimonas sp.
TTGAGATTTTACAGACTCAAAAGCTTTACCTTTTCTATACTGATATATATAACTTAGTATTTTTTCTTCATGTTTTCTATGAGCTTCACCGTAAATGTAGTCATACTTAATGCCAAACGATTCAACCAAATCTTCATTTATCACAATCTCTTCACCCTCACATACACGGGCTACTTCACATTCAGAGTTGTTTGGTGCAAATATAGCTTTAGAAAATAAAAAATCTATCTTATTGTTAAATCTACCTCTTATATTGTGTGCTATCTCTAAGCCAAACCTTGAAACAGCTATAAGCTTCCAATCTTGAGATCTTAGCTTATCCATAGGGATAATATCTCTTAATCTAACTGCAGCATCTTGGTTGTCTTTTAAAAGACTTATCTTTTCTTTCATACTACTTTCCTTTATATGGTTCAGGGAGTTTATATGACAAACCAGGGTTAGAACCAGCCTCCATTAGTGGTCTTAATAGTATTGTAAAATATACATATCTATCATACACAGAGTTATAATCCCCACCACTAGATAGGATTGGTCTGTTATTCTCAACATACCTTAAACCAAAATCCCAACATCTTTTATTATACAAAAAACCAACTTCAAGATTTTTTTTCAAATTTGTCTGAACGTCATAATTATACACTATCTTGTAGGAATAATGCTGATCGTACCTGTACGACAAAGAAGATGTTAGGTATTTTGAATATGGCTCCCCGCTTTGAGTATCTTCTAAAAAATTATTTTTATAGAGATAAGCCAAAGAGACCCCAAGTCCATAACCATTATATGAAACTTTATTATAAATGTTTGAAAAATCATTCTCATCATGATCATAGAATGTGTTGTTATGAAAACTAAGTCCATTTGCAAAGTTATAACTTAACTCATTTTCAAGTTCACCATATTGTTTACTATCTTCAGATGAGTCATCATTGTATACAATATTTTGAGATAATCTATGATACAAAACTTCTGAGCCAGACTTATCAAAAAGGTATTGTGAAAACTCTAGCTTAAAATCTTTACTTGAATCACTAACATTATAAAAGTCACATATATCATCATTAGAATTAGGGCAGTCCTCTTTATGTTCAGTGTAGTAGCCATCATCGTTTTTTATACCATCAAATGTATAGTTTGCTCCAAAAGAGATCAGGTGCGTATAGTCGCTGAATGCTTTTGTTAAGCTTGTGCTTGCACCTATTACAGAGTAGTTTTTAGCAAAGTATCCATCATCATAATTTTTTGAGTTATTTATATCATCTAAACCTGTAAACTTTGATACCTGCCCATAAAGAAAAGTCTTATACGAAACATTTAGATAATCATCAAATAGAGATGTTTGAAGTGTCAATGGCACATCGATATCTGCTTGGATAGCTCCTACGCCTTCGTTTCTATGTATATTTGTTGTTTTTATATCGAAGTTGTACATAAAGTGATTATCAAAAAAAGTCTCTAAATAGTGGTGATAATGAAGCACGGGAAGCTGCTGTAAAGTATCATCATTTATCTCATCAATACTCCTGCTATCACCACTAGATGGAGATAACTGCTGATAATACTTTACATATGATCCAAAATAATCCTTTTGATCGTTATGAAACATATTGACCCTTGAGAGTATCTGCTGAGCTGTTACTGTCGTAGTCGTATCATTTGTAGAGAGATTTATATAATCAACATCATTCATGTGGTGAAGATCTACATATATTTCAGATTGACCTTTAAGTTTTAAGCCAAACCAGTTATTCAAAAATGATCTATTGTTATACTCTAGATCAAAACCAAAGTGTTTTTGATTTTCTAAAGGCTGCTCTTGAAAATATCTATCTTTTTCCTTGAAACCACCTACTGTTAAGCTACCACTAGATACTTTTGAGTCTACAAACCTAAATGTAGAATATAAACCACTACCCCTAAGTGTTCTAATTTGTGGTTTGATCTCTAGGTCCCACCAGTTTTGTTCAGCAATATATAGAGCTTGTTCATAGTAAAAACCTTCATCGCTTGAGAGCCCCATAGATGGCTTTAGTAACCCTGTACGCCTTTTGGTGTCTAATGAGTATCCAAAGTATGGTGTATAAAAAACGGGGATATCGTATATATAGAGTCTGTTGTTATAGGTGTTTAGCCACTTTGAATTTTGATTGTAGTCAGATGAGGAGAACTCCATCTTCCAAAGTGGATCATTTGGATCACATCCACTTAGTGATCCACCATCCACATTTATATAAACCTCATCAGAATCAGCCTCTTTTGCACTCATCCAAACTTTGGTTTGGCTCTCTAACATATAAAATGGCTTAAACTCTTTTTGCTTATCTTGCAGATTTAACCTAGCGTATTCACCAAGTATTTTGTAGCTGTCTCCCTGAGTAGCTCTTATGTTTTCATAAAGCTCTAAAACTCCACTCTCTTTGTTATATTTTGCTCTTTTTGCACTTATGTAGTAATCTTTATAAACAACATTTACCTCACCCTCAGCATAAAGTGTCTGATCTATGGAATTTATGCTTGTCGCAAATATCTCAACTTTCTCTGAAGATAGAACTAAAGAGTAAAACACCATTAATAAAAAAAGGGTTCTAAACATCAACTACCAAAGTTTTTGCTGTTTTATCGTGCCAAGCTTGACGAGCTGGATCGAATAAAGCCCACAAAAATCCAAAATAAAAAACGAGCTCACTTACAACTCTAAATATTGCACGGTTTAGTGCAACAATAACATTTGGTTTCTCAACCGTAGCTATCTCAACTACTTGTATTTTCATAACAAGCTTTCCTACAGATGCACCATACTGCATTACAAAAAATGCTTGATATATGATCTTCATAGCTAAAAACTCTAAAACAAACATGTTTGTAACCTCTATCATATCTTGAGCATCAGTAGCTGATGCAAAAGACTCCCATAGTGCAACAACCAAGATCAAAGACAACAGTAACTCATCTATGAAAAATGCTGTAGCTCTTTTTGAACTTGATGCTAAAGTCATATCTTCGCGGTTTAGCAATCTCTCTATATCTTCATTCAATACCTATCCTTATAGAGCTTGGTAAGCTATATCTGTTCTTAGTTTTTTACCAGCATAGTGAACTTGTCCACATCTCATATATGCTCTATCTCTAGCCTCTTTTATACTATCACCCAGACCTACACAAACTAAAACTCTTCCACCGCTTGCATATAGTTTGCCATCTTCCATATCAACACCCGCGTAAGATATATGTGTATATTTTTCTATCTCTTCATGATGTGTATCATCTAAAATGATCTCAGCTGGAGTTGAGCTACTATATGGGTAGTGCTCACTTGCCATAACTACACCAACTGCATACTCTTTAGAAAACTCAACTTTTATCTCACTTAGGCGATTTGTTGCAGCTTTTAAAAACATATCTGAAACACTTGACGTCATGAGTGGCATAAGGATCTCACACTCTGGATCACCAAAACGTACATTAAATTCTAGCGTTAAAGGCTCACCATTTACTACCATAATCCCAATAAATAATACACCCTCAAAAGCTGCATTCTCACGCTGCATACCATCCAGAGTTGGACGTATGATTCTATCTTTAACTTTTTGGTATAACTCTTCATCTACTAGTGGAGTTGGAGCATAAGCACCCATACCACCAGTGTTTGGACCCTCATCGTTATCCATCAAACGCTTATGATCTTGTGCTGCTGGAAGAAGTATATAATCTTTACCATCACACACTGCAAACATAGAGAGTTCATACCCATCTAAAAACTCCTCAACGATCACCTTAAGCCCTGCATCACCAAAGCTTTTCCCACTTAACATCTCAGAGATCGCTACTTTTGCTTCATCATGATCTTGAGCTATGATCACACCCTTACCACCACAAAGCCCATCAGCCTTTACAACGATCGGAGCTGTAAGTGAATCTGCAAACTTAAAAGCTTCATCTATTGATGATGTCTCTACATAGCGTGCTGTTGGGATATTATATTTTGCTAAGAAGTTTTTCATATACACTTTTGAACCCTCTAGCTGTGCCGCTTCTTTACTAGGTCCAAAGATTGTTAGTCCATGGGATTTAAATATATCTACTACACCATCTACTAAAGGTGCTTCTGGTCCTACTATTGTTAATTCTATACTGTTTTGTTTTGCGTACTCTGCAAGTGAGTTATAATCTTTTATATCTAAATTTGTACCTAAATTATTTGTAGCACCATTACCTGGCTGAAAAAATAGTTCATGTTGTTCATCTTCGTTTGCAATAGCTCTTGCAATAGAATACTCTCGACCACCTGCACCAAGTATCAAAATTTTCATAAATTTTCCTGTGATTATTTTAATTGAAATGAAAAAGCCCAAAAGACCGTTTTGCAATTGGTTCGGTTCTCAAGGCCGAATTTGGGCGAAGAGAGAACTTTATAAAGGCGGCAGAATCTCGGTAGAGACCTCAAACGATAATACCGACACACAAAAGCCCTACTTAGTTCGCAAGTTGAATATGTAGAACCCTCATTTGTGCAAATAATCGAGTCTTTCAGACTAATAGTATTATTATACACCAAAAAATCAAAAATGAAAATTAACTTGTGGTTTTAGACACCCCTTTTATGGTTATCTCAAAAACGGCACCACCATTTTCATTATAACCTTTTATGCTTGCACCTTGAGAGTCAAGTATCTTTTTAGCTATGCTCAAACCTACCCCCATGCCACCTTCTGGTTTGTCTGATACAAATGGTTCAAAAAGTTTTTCAAGTATCTCTTTAGAGATCCCTCCAGCATTATCGCAAAACTTTACTTTGATCTCATCGCCCATCTGATCTATAAAAATATCAAATCTTCTATCTTCATAATTTGGGATCTCTTTTAGCTCATCAAGAGCGTTGTTTATAATAATGATCCATGCTTGTTCAATTCGTTGTTCTTCCATCTTAGCGATATATTTGTATCTATCTTTAGAGGAATCTAGTGAAAACTCTTCATTGTTTATAAAGATCTTACATATCTGTTTTGATCGGTTATGTGCCATTACTAGTGAGGTTATAAGTGTTGAGTAGATATTTATCTCTTTTATCTTGCCCGTTTTTTGTTGAGATATTTCACGCATCGACTCTACTATTGCAGATATTCTATCTATTCCAGACTGAATGTCATTAAAATCTTCTATTATTTGATCTTTTGATGCAACACTTTGAGGTAGGTCTTCTATATCCATCTTTATCATCTCTACATTACCTTTTACATAGGTTAGAGGTGTATTTATCTCATGAGTAATTCCAGCTGCTAGTTGACCTATAGCTGTAAACTTTGCATTTGCAAGTTTTTCTTGTTCATGTTGTTTTAGGATCTCTTTACTTTTTTCACTCTCTTGATGCACATTCCATTGTAGTTCATTCTCATTTCTTTCATGTTCAGTTACATCGATCATAACACAAACATAACCCATATATTTATCATTTGTCTTAATTGCACTTTTGTAAAACTGATAAACTTTTGATTTTTGAGACTTTATACCAAATATCTCTTTATATATCATGGAGCCTT
>JBEPWC010000144.1:0-5454 GCA_041642615.1 Sulfurimonas sp.
CCTCAACCTCTGCAAAATCAAAGTTGTCTACATGTTCGTTTGAGAGGATGATCTCACGTTCTTCTTGCAGTAAGCTCATGACACGTACCTCTCTTTGATAAACTCTTCTAAAGTATCAAGTCCAGTGTTTAGATCAACTTGGTGAAATACCAGATCAAAACCGTAGTTCTTATACTTAGGTACGATCACGTCTGCATCTGCACTACCCACTACCAAGTTACCGCCTATGACCATCACAAGATCATCTAATGTTTTATACTTTGACTTCAACAGCTTTACTTCACGTGCCCAACCCTCAGCTTCGCCGTTTAGCGAAGAGATCAGAAGAATGTCTGCACCCGTTTCAACCGCTGCATCGAAAAACTCTTCGAGGTATGTGTTCACACCTAAGTTAAACACTTCATATCCTCTTGCGTCTAGTGAGAGTTCTATAAGTCTATTTGCAACGACATGAATGTCGTTTCCAACTACGCCTGTTACTACTTTCATATCTTTTTTGCCTATTAATTTAGTAGTTGCAAGGATAGCGAAAAAGTTGTAAAAGTTTGGTTAGGCTCTTAAAACGTTTTTTGTAAGCTATTTTTATTTTTTAACTTATTTAACCTATAATGTAAAAGAGGTTTAGTAAATATGATTAATAACAATGAAGTTAAAAACAAAAAGACAGATCCAAGATTTGAATTTAGAATCTTTGGAAATAACCTTACACCTGTTGTTGAATTGTTTTATAATTTGTTTTCAAACAGTAAAATGACAAAAAAAGTCAGTGTCTCAGATGAGAGCTATATCATATCTCAAATTGATAGTGACCTAAATATCAAACTACGCGATAATTTCCTAGATATAAAAAAACTAATTACAAAAAATGACTCCCTTGAACAGTGGGAACCTTTCTTTAAGACAGAGTTTCCTATTGATCTGCAAACTTTAAAAGAGGTGTTTTTAGACATTTTTGAGATAAACTCTCCTAGTTTAAATCAAAACAAATATACCAAAGAACAGTTTCTAAAACTAATACAGAGAGTTAACACTATAGATATAGTGAAGGTTCATAAAAGAAGAACACAATATGCGATAGATGATATCTTTTTTGAAATTGCTGATGTAGATATTGATAAAACATCTCTTCAAACTATATGCTTAGAATCAGAAAACCAGGGTAAACTTCAAAAATTTCTCACTAAACTTCATATAAACAATATGAAAAACACTAACTATGTAAAAGAGATAAAACTGCTTCATCAAAATGTGTTAAGATAACAAATAGTTATTAATACATCATAAGGAGCTTCACATGGAGATACTAATAGTTATATCTTATATATTATTCTTTATAATGGGACTGTTTTTAAGTTTTCAAAGTTTTAAATACTTTAAAACTATGTGGGATTATAAACATAGAAAAAAAGATGGTAGCGAGGATCATAAGTTTAAGAAGATTGATTAAAGATAAGAAGCTCTTCCATCTCTGAGAGTGGCATAGGTTGTGTATAGTAATAACCTTGAATAAAGTCGATTTTCTCCGCCTTTAAAAACTCCAACTCATCCTCTGTCTCAACTCCCTCTGCTAAAACTATTACCGATAATCCTTTTGCCAAAGATATTGTACTTTTTACAATAGTTTGATTTTTTAAATCATTTTTTATATTTCTTATGAAAGACTGATCTATTTTAATCTTATCGATAGGGAGATCTTTAATATAAGATAGAGAAGAATATCCTGTACCAAAGTCATCCATAGAGATAGAAAAACCTCTATTTTTGATATGCTGTAATAAAAGTATTGCTTGTGAAGGGTTTTGCATAAGGGAACCTTCCGTTACTTCCAACTCTATCCACTCTGGTTCACACTTTGTCTCTTTTATAATGTTATCAAGGTTTTGTAAAAAAGTCGGATGTGAAAGCTGTTTCGGAGAGATATTGATCGCTACTTTACCATTTAAAACCCCTTTTTGGTGCCACAAAGTTGCTGCTTGACAACCTTGCTTTAAAACGAGATTTCCAATTTCAATAATCAGTCCAGTCTCTTCAGCTATTGGAATAAATACAGCAGGAGATATAATCCCCTCTTGTGATTTCCACCGTAGCAACGCCTCAACCCCGACTACTTTCCTGTTAATTGGGTCGTTTTGTGACTGATAGTAGAGTTCTAACTCATCATTTTGGAGGGCTTTTTTAAGATTTGTCGCAATTTGAGTATGAATTAAAGCTTCTTGTATAAATGTATCATCATAGAATCTATAGGTATTTTTACCCATTTTTTTAGCATTATACATAGCAGAATCTGCTTCTTGTAAAAGCTCATCTAATGATTTTTGACTAAAATCACATATAGAAATACCTAAACTAGCAGTTATATAAACATCTGTTTCATCAACAACAAAAGGGATATTAAAATTTTTCTTTAACTTCTCCATTAAAAATTCAATATGTTCCTTATCATCAGAATCTAATACAATAGCAAATTCATCTCCACCAATACGAGCAATGAATGAATCTTTGTCAAAAACACTTTTAAGCAACTCTACAGCACCAATAATTAAACTATCTCCAAACTTATGTCCATAAGAGTCATTAATAACTTTAAATCCGTCTAAACCTAATAGAATCAAAGAAAAAGGGTTTTTTTGTACAAATTTACCATCCAAATACTCTGTCATATGAAGTCTATTAGGTAGCTTTGTAAGCCTATCTTGATGTGCTAATATATACTGTTCTTTTTTTGAGTCTATTAAAAACTTTTCATGTTTTTTTTGCTCCGTAATATCTCTTGAGATACCAAATAATCCAAACACCTCTCCATCTTCTGTAAATAAAGGTCCCTTTGTTACTAAAAAGTTTTTTGTAACACCAGATTTTGTAGTAATCTCTTCTTCATGGGTTTGTATTAGTTTAGTCGCTAGAATTTTCTTATCAACTTCTTTTACTCTTGAAGCAACCTCATCAGGAAAAATTAAAGAGTCAGTCTCTCCTATAACTTCCTCTTTTGGCATCCCTATTATAGATGAAGAGCTCTCGTTAAATAAAATATATCTTCCTTGAATATCTTTTGCGTATATAGAATCTGGTGAATTATTTACAATTGCACGAATCAAACTGTCATGCTTAAAAATCTCTTTTTGATGCGCTTTTTTTAAACCTATTTCCTTAGAATACTGTAACAAGCTAGATTTGAAAAAACGGTAGGTTAAAATATATAAAAAAATAGTAGTCACAACAATAAAAAACCATCCTTTATAGTTTTGAAGAAGGGTTAAATCATCTGCTTTTGTTGCGATCTGAGCTACTAGGTTATCTGAAATTGCAATCCAAATAACACCAAAAATAAAATATATTAAGGATATTAAAAAAGCATTTTTATAACTCTGAATATTATTCATCAATTGTCCTTTAAATATCAGCATTTTTTTAAATAATCAAGCATTTTTCCTATATCTATAACTAAAAATATATTATATTATAATTTTTTTATGACTTATGGTAAATAATTTATTTACTACTAGATTATTTTACTTTGTAAACGTACATAAATACCATGTTTAGAATGCAAAAGAAATTCCCACTCCTTTAAGATTACATAGCTTAGACCGAACGTATAGCAAAGTCTACTGTTTTATTGTACACTTATTACAACCGCAAACCGACTTGCCTAATGGAGCCATTGGGGAATCGTTTGTCCATTGACCATTCCATCCACCGTTATCATTACAAATAGTAGGACATAGGACTTTTGCCATATTGTCATTTATGATTATTTTAGAAGACTCTTTGTCACACCCACACTTATAATCTTTTCTTACCAGTTTTAAAATATCATCTTGGGTTACATCAAACCATTCTTTTGATCCAACTCCCAATTTAAAAAGTATAGGTTCCTTCTCACTGATCATTGATTCTATTTTTTTGTAGATAGGGAACTTTTCACCTAAAGTCTTTAGCACGCTTTGACGAACTGAGATTAGATACTGGGGAGTCGAATTTTTATAGTATGGTCCAATACTGGCAAGCATTGTTTCTTTTGAAGCCATTAAATTTGCAAGTTCAATAGAAAGTTCCTTGGTACCTCTTTCTTTTGATTTAGGATTTACTCCAATAACATCAGCGTAAAACAACGGTTTAGCATTGGTTTTAAACATCGGAAGTAATTTAAAGTTTAAACCTTTACGAGTCTCTTCCGACATTGCAGACATATGCTCTGTATATCCTATAAATGCTCTAGAGTATCCTTTGCTATACCATCTACCCCTACCGTAGTCTTGTGGCGTATCTTGTGTAGCATTTTCATAACTTGCAATCTTTAACATAGTTCGCATTGAGTCAATAACTTTTTGATTCAGCGTATTAACTGTAGGTAGTGGAAGTGGATACTTACCGTCATTTCTATGAGCTATATCTAAGTAAAAACTAGCATTTGTACTGCCACTTTTCATATCTAACATCAAACCTATATTATAAGGCGGTATTTGACTAGTATATGTGCATTCGCCCAATATAGAGTTCAATTCTTTAATTGAGTCAGCCTGATCTACCTCACTATCACCTTCTCTATAATAAAGGATGTTTGTACATCCAAGTTGAGGAATTGCATAATAGTTTTCCTTTAACTTTACACCCTCAATCGCATACTCTATAAAATCATCTATATCTGAAATATCTTTAGCAGTCATTGGTTCAAGAAAACCATTAGCCAAAAAATATTCGAAGAATAAAGCATCAAAAACAAAGATATCTGCCTCGTCAGGCGGGTTTTGGTTATAACCACCATCCCAGTCACTAATAAATACAATCTTATCATCTGGATGTGTCTGTTTCCACTGTTCTGAAATTGCTGTTTTAAACTGCTCTATTCTAGGTACATAAGGATAAAGTGCCACCTTAACAGTTTGTGCTTGAACTAAGTTAATAAATAAAAATAAAGTTATAAGCGATATCTTTAACATATAGATCCTTTAACTGTGAACAACTACCTTATTTTTACCCGCACGCTTAGCTTTATAAAGTGCTTCATCAGCCTCTATCAGCAACTTATCTATAGAAGAAGTGCTAATGCACTTGGTTGCCACTCCACCACTTATAGTAAAACTTATTGCTTGTTCATCGACTTCAAAGTTAAAAGTTTCAATTTTTTGGCAAATATCTCCAATAACTTGTGCAAAATCATTCTCTTTTTTATCAGACAATACTACAAATTCTTCGCCACCGACTCTTGCAAACACATAATCTTCACAAAGATGTTTTTTTATTGTTGAGACCGTGCTTTTAATAACTTCATCTCCAACAGAGTGACCATAACTATCATTAATATTTTTAAAGCCTACCTCATTTTTTATTTCTTTTATAAAGAAGTTGCCCAGGTTGTAGTTGGCTTTTAAAATATCAGGACGATCCAATGGCAACCAGATCGTTTGAGTGGTTAATCCACTAAAAGAAGACTGGCGAAGGGTTGCAGCCCCC
>JBEPWC010000145.1:0-5437 GCA_041642615.1 Sulfurimonas sp.
TACCTCTTTTATACGATCTTCTACATCTTTGTCTTTTACTTCTGGTTTTTCAAAATCTTTTGCTAAAGATTTATAATCACCTAGTTCAATCTCAGGACGCATTGCAACTTTTACCACTACATCTATCTTATCATCACTCTTATCAAACTTAGAGATAGTTGGCTCACCAATAAGTGAGCTGTTTGCGATCTCCATCTGATCCAACCCTGTGTTTAAGACCTCTCTTAATGCTTCTGATTCTGCATCTTGAACAAGTTTTTCACCATACTGCTTTTTAATAATAGCTATAGGAACTTTTCCCTTTCTAAAACCTTGAATATTTGCAGTTTTAGCAAGCTCTTTTGCAATCTTTTCTAAATTAGCATCAACCACTTCTTTAAGTATTGTTGCTTCAATCTCAGCGTTAGCTCCATCAATTTTATTTGATTTGATTTCCATCAATTTCCTTTTGTATATATCTAATTTATAGTCTAATTTCAACTATTATTTTTGGCAATAATACCTAAAATTAAGTTAATTCTTGCATAAATTTGGTTTAAAATTTAAGACAAGTAACCACACAACAGCTACATCGATCATCACATCGGCAAAGTTAAACACTGCAAAATCAAAGCCACAGTGCCAATAAACCATGTCAACTACACCACCATGAACAAATCGATCATATATATTTGAAAAAGCTCCACCTAGTAACAATCCAGCAGGTATAGCGTAACAGATCTTCTTTAAATAAAAGATATACACCATTATCCCAAGAACCATAACTAACTGTATATACTTTAGCCACTCATCCAAAAATGCAAACATAGAAAAAGCTACACCCCTGTTGTAAACTAATATCAGATCTATACACTCAGTGTAGTATCTAAAACCATTTACAAAAAGCATCTTTATGTTTTGATCTATTATAAATATCCCAAGCAGAGTTAAAAAAACAATGCTTCCAAGCTTTACATGTTTTTTATCCATTTAGGGCATCTTTAAAAAACTCTATTAGTTTTTGCATCTCTGTTTTAAGCTCTTTGTTGTCTTGACCCTCTAAAAGTATACGCAGTTTGTTTTCAGTCCCTGAGTATCTAACAAGATGGCGGATCGATTTTTTATCTAACTCTTTTAACAGCTCATCAAGTCCATCAACCTTCTCAAGAGGTTTTTTATTTTTAATCATGATATTTTCTAGTATTTGTGGATAGAGTTTAAATGGACGAAGAGCTGTTGAGGCCTTTTCTCCTTTGTAGAGTAAAAGTGCAAGTGTTTGAAGAGCTGAGACTAAACCATCTCCTGTTTTTGCAAAGTCGTGCATAATCACATGACCACTTTGCTCTCCTCCAAAGTTGATCCCATCTCTTTTCATGATCTCTAAAACGTTTTTATCACCTACGTTTGATCTATGAAGCTTTAGCCCCAACTGTTCTAAGTAGTCCTCTAGTCCTTGGTTGCTCATGACAGTAGCTACAATAGCCCCACCTTTTAGTAAACCCCTTGTGTTTAAGTGCTCACCAAGTGCACCAAGTAGTTGATCACCATCTACGATCTCACCTTTTTCATCAACCACTACAAGCCTATCTGCATCACCATCAAGTGCTATTCCAAGATCTGCTCTGTATTTTACAATACTCTCTTTTAGATCTTTTGTGTGTAGTGCTCCACAGTCTTCATTTATGTTGTAACCATTTGGCTCATTGTGAAGAACTATTACCTCTGCACCAAGCTCTTCTAAAACAGTTGGACCCACCTTATAAGCAGCTCCATTAGCAGTATCTAAAACTATTCTCATCCCATTTAGTGTAAGCTCACGTGGAAAAGAGTTTTTAATAGCTACTATATAGCGACCAATCACATCGTCGATCCTTTTAGCTTTACCAATGCCTTTACCACGGACCTGAGCATCTGTGATCATCTCCTCGTCTTGATAGATCCTCTCTATCTCAGCTTCGACTTCACTTGAGAGTTTGTCACCTTTTGAGTCAAAAAACTTTATACCATTATCTTCATAAGAGTTATGCGATGCACTGATCATTATCCCGGCATCACAACGCATGTTTTCAGTTATGTATGCTATTGCAGGTGTTGGCATAGGACCAATCTCTATCACATCGTATCCGATCGCTGTTAAACCACTAACTATAGCATTTTCGATCATATAGCCACTTCGTCTTGTATCTTTTCCAACTAGTATCTTATTTGTTTTAGAGTGTTTTTTAAAGTATATCCCCGCAGCCATAGCCACTCGCATGGCCAGTTGTGCACTCAAATATGTACCTGCTTCACCACGCACGCCGTCTGTTCCAAATAATTTCATAGTAATAATTTCCATTTTTCAAAGTTTTCGTATTTTAGCACAATTAACCATAATTATCTAATATTTTACAATAACGCTTTGCTTTAACTTAATTTTAATTATATTTAAGCTAAAATTGCGCACTAAAATTATCTGGGCAATGTTAAAGACCCAAAGTAAGGACTCACTAAATGGCAAATCATAAGTCATCAATTAAGAGAATTCGTCAAACGATCGTTAAAGCAGAGCGTAATCGTTTCTACAGAACTCGTCTTAAAAACATAGTTAAAGCTGTAAACACTGCTATAGAAGCAGGTAACAAAGAGGAAGCTTCTGAAGCTTTCAAAGTAGCAAACAGACAGATTCACAAGTTTGTAAGTAGAGGCGTTCTTAAAAAAGAAACTGCTTCAAGAAAAGTTAGTCGTCTTAACAAAGCTGTTAACGCTATATAACTTAATAACTAAAAACAAAGCTTGGCTTTGTGTTTTTTTGGGGTTTACGCCCCTATCAACCCTCTAAAGAAAGTAATTCACATGTTATCTGATAAACTTACCCCCTTCATAGATAGATATAATGAACTAAGCAACTTACTAAGCTCACCTGAGATCACTTCTGACATAAAAAAGATGACAGAGTTATCAAAAGAGCAATCTTCACTTTTACCCATTGTAGAAAAAGCTAAAGAGTATAAATCTGTACTTGAAGAGGTTGCTGAAGCTAAAGAGATGTTGAGTGATCCTGAGATGGGCGATATGGCAAAAGAGGAGCTAAGAGAGTTAGAACCTAAACTACCAGTGATAGAAGAGGAGATTAAACTTCTCTTACTTCCAAAGGATCCAAACGATGAGCGAAACATCATAGTTGAGCTTCGTGCTGGAACTGGTGGTGATGAAGCTGCTCTTTTTGTTGGTGATCTATTTGAAGCATACACTCGTTATGCTGATGTTAGAGGTTGGAAGATAGAACTTATCTCAACTTCAGCTAGTGAAGCAGGTGGTTTTAAAGAGGTGACTGCACTTATTAGAGGTGAACAGGTATACTCAAGACTCAAGTATGAGGGTGGGACTCACCGTGTTCAGCGTGTACCTGCAACAGAGTCTCAAGGACGTGTTCACACTTCAGCTATTACAGTAGCTGTAATGCCAGAGGTTGATGATGTTGAAGTTCAGATCAATGAAAACGACTTAAAAATAGATGTTATGCGATCATCTGGATGTGGTGGACAGTCTGTAAATACAACCGATTCAGCTGTTCGTATAACTCACTTGCCAACTGGCATTGTTGTTACAAACCAAGATCAAAAATCACAACATAAAAATAGAGACAAAGCTATGAAGGTTTTAAAATCTAGACTTTATGATATGGAGATGCAAGCACAACAGTCTGAGAATGCAGCTGAGCGTGCAGCACAAGTTGGTACAGGTGATAGAAGTGGTCGTATCCGCACATATAACTACCCTCAAAACCGTATAAGTGACCACAGGATCAACTTAACACTTTATAGACTAAATGAGATTATGAGTGGTGGTCTTTTTGATGAGATCATAGACCCTTTGATCGCAGATACTCAAACAAAAATAGTAGAAGCAGCTGGACTTTAGTCTATCCAGTCTGCATTAAAAGTATTTTTTACCCTACCCTTAAAAGTGATAGTCTTACCGTTATAACCAAGATATAAAGTCTCCCCACTAGTTGGGTAAACCTCTATGTGATCACTAACTTTTTTCTCTTTAAAAGCTCTGTAAAAGCAAGCTGCCATTCCAGTACCACACGCCAGTGTCTCATCTTCTACACCACGCTCATATGTACGTACTTTTAAGTTTTTACCTGCAAGTGAGCATATATTTACATTTGCATTGTATTTTTGTCGAAGCTCTCTTGCCTCAGCTAGATCAAACTCTTCAATATTGTCTGTAAAACTAACAATATGAGGTACACCTGTATTTATAAGCCAATACGACTTACCATTATACTCAATGCTAGAGTCAACTATCTCAGGTGGAGTTAACTCACTCATAACCACGCCACCTTTTTCATCTGAACTCTCAACACTAGCTTTTATAACTCCAGCTCCAGTTAAAAAGGTCATGTTCTTTTGTGCAAGTGCATTTTTATAAGCGTAGTGAGCTGTTGCACGAGATGCATTCCCACACATATCTGCATGGCTTCCGTCTGAGTTGTAAAACTGCCACTCAAAGTCATACTCATCGTTTGGAACAAGTACCACTAACCCATCAGCACCTATCCCCTCTTGACGATGACATATTCTTTTTGCAAGTTCAGCTCTCTCAACCTTGCGATCCGTATGAAAGATCACAAAGTCATTTCCACTTCCACTGTATTTCGAGACTCTCATAGGTACTTATCCTTTATCTTTTTAACAAACATTTCAACTTCATCTTGTAGATGTTTAAGATCTTTTGAATTATCTATTACATATGTAGCTTTGGCTTTTTTCTCATCAATTGGCATCTGAGATGCTATTCGTCTTTGACTCTCCTCTTTTGAGTAGCCATTTCTTTTCATAAATCTCTCTAGTTGTATATCAGGTGGTGTGTAAACTACAACTGATTCTTTGATCTCATAAGAGTTTTTTTCAAAAAAAAGTGGAATATCTATAAGATATGGAAAGTTTAGCTGATCTTGTTTTTCGCTCTCTTTTAGGATCTGCTCTTTGATCTTTGGATGCAAAAACTCCTCTAGAGTTTTTCTAGACTCTGGATCTGAAAAAACCAAAGTTCCTAGTTTTGGTCTATCGACTTTACCTGCATTTGTGTAGTCTTTACCAAATGTTTCTTCAACCCAAGTGCTATTTTGATCTAAGATCTGATGCGAAATCTTATCAGCGTCTATTACACGCATCCCATTTAGTGCCAAAAGCGAAGCTACTGTACTCTTACCTGTAGCAATCCCTCCAGTTAGTGCAATAGCATACTTAAATGGCATTAGTTTTTAAACACACCCAAATATGTTTTTCTAATGTTGTTTCCCATAGCAAAAGCTGCTGGATGGATGTCGCAGTTGTAGTGATCAAGCTCATCTAACATATCTGCTCTTTGTAGTATAAGATCTGCTGTTGGGTGGTACGTTTTTGATGACAATAAAAGAGTTGAACCATCTCCAACATGATATGGCATAATAATTTTAAAATAGCTA
>JBEPWC010000146.1:0-5436 GCA_041642615.1 Sulfurimonas sp.
CTTGGTGTGGAGATCATGGATGAGAGCGACACTACAGAAGATATGCGTCAACTTGCAAAGCTAAAGATGAAGCAAAAAAGAAAAGAGAGAATTGCACAGTTGACCTAGTTGGTCCATACAATAGAATCAGGTTGGTTTTGTAGTACTTGTGCAATACCTTTGATCGCATCTTTTTTACTTTTTGGAGTTATAAAAGCGACAAGTTTTCCCTTACTCAAAACTAAATCGCACTCCTTGATCGCATCTAAACTTTCTAGCTTTTGCTTATATTGATCTAGATCTACAAGGTAACCTCTATGTTTTACTTGTTTGTCGAGTCTAGAACAGACACTAAACTCCTCTTGGTTTACCCATTGAAGTTGATCTTGTATGTGAGTAACTGAGGTTTTATCTAGATACTCAAAGAGTCTAAAATGCTCTTGATCATCAAACTTGTAACCAACTCCTAGACTCTGTGAAGATCCATAAAACTCAACAACTTTTTTAATACCCTTAGCTTTTAAATCATCTTTAGTATGGATGCTTAAAGGTTCCGTAGAGCTAACAGCACAGATGTTAGGATTGAAAGTCTTGTCTTTTTTTATAACAATATCGTAAAGTGTAGGTGTTGCAACAAGTAGTGAGTCTGAAGGGATTTTAAAAAAACTCTCACTTGGGATCGGTTCATGAAAAGTTATTTGAACGTCTAAGTACTTAGGTAATGCGATCGTATATAAAAACCCATAGATATGATGGGGACGCACAAATGCACTAATAGACTTTGATCCATCTAAAAGTTTTGCTAAGTAACTTGCCTCTTTTTCTAAGCCATCCATGTTGTGAAATACTTTTGTAGGCTTACCTGTTGTTCCTGATGTTGAAAAGGTTATACCCTCACTGTAGTGTTTTTGCGAGTCGTAAACGATCTGTACCCAGCTTTTGAAGTTGGGATAGCGTATAAAATTATCTTCTAGTCCACTGTGACTAACTCCAAAGTACTCATCTACAGCTGTTGCTAAGCTTATTAGTGAAAGGGAGTCACATCCAAAAGGGGGCTTTGTCAAGTCCCCCTCTTTGTGAAGATCAAACAAAAGCGGGAAGTAGGTTTTGTTTTTGTTAGATAGTTCATAAGATATGATCGAAGAGATTAAGATCTCTATATCCCCTTTTGTTAAGTTAAGCTGCATCTATATTCTTTTAACAAAGATCCAGTAGGTATTGCTTTTTGGAGTTTTCTTCAGGTGTACTTTAACTTTTGTAGGTCTCATCTTGTAGTCAAATGTATACTCAAACATAGTGTCTAAGCTGCCACTCTCAACACCCTTAGTGAACTTACCAGAAAACTCTAATGAGTCTGTGCAAGGAGCTACTTCTTTAAAGAAGTTTTTACCTATTGTTTCTTTTGGATCTCTGCCTGTTATCTCACCTTCAGTTTTATTGTAGCGTAGGATTTTTCCGTTTTTATCCACTTCAACAGCACCAAAAGAGAGCTGATCCATATCTTTTTGTGTGATAGTGTCTAGTTTAGCCTCAAGATCTTTAGAGTTAAAACGGATCGCAGAAGCAGAGTCTGCTGTGTAGATGTTTTGTGAGTCACCCATCCAATTCTCAAGTGTATTGATAAGCTCAGAAGCGACAGAGTCTGCATCACTAGCGACATCAACTGAGTGGCTTGTTGTATCTTTTATGGTGTTCATAGCTTGGTTTATGGTATCTACACTTTTATTTTGGCTTTGTATCTTTTCGTTTATCTCGTTCATAGATTGAATAAGAGTCTGTACACTAATGTTGATCTCTGCAAGGCTTTTTTGTGTTTTTTCAGCTAGTTTTCTAACCTCGTCTGCAACTACGGCAAATCCACGACCATGTTCACCAGCACGCGCTGCTTCTATAGCTGCATTTAGTGCTAAAAGGTTTGTCTGATCTGCTATATCTGAAATTATAGAGATTATCGATGTGATCTCACCAGCTTGTGATGTGATCTGTGTAGAGTCATTAGCCATTGTGTCCATAGATTCGAGCAGTTTACCAAGTGACTCAGAACTCTCAGAAAGTGACAGTGCTTGGGTCGAGATAGTACTTGAGAGTTCTGAGACTACATTGTCAAGTTTTTGTGAGTGTGGACGTAATTTTTGAAGCTCATCTTTTTGGATAGAACCATCTATTTTTAACTTTAGAGACTCTAGTATATGTTTAGTGTCTTGTGCTAAATCTGGGTCAATGCTCAGATCTTTTGTAAAGTTATCCAAACCAGAAACAAGGCTTTGAAGCTCTTTATTTTGCTTGGCACAAAGTGATACTATTTTATCTAGTTGGTGGTTACCAGTGTTTGAGTATCGCCTCTTTTGTAAGGTTTCATATGCTTGTTTGATCTTGTACTCAACCCCTTCAAGCTCATCCTCTTTGTCTTTAAGCGAATCAATCTCAACTGAATACTTCTCATTTATCTTTTTTGCAGAGTCAGAGATCATAAATAAAGAAAAGAGATTTAACCCCAAACCAATCACGCCAAAAGTGATTGCAAGAATTGTTTGATCGTATATACCAAACAAAACACCAACAGCTAAAAGAAAATTACCAATTGCACAAAGTGTATAAAACATAAGAGACTCCCATTTAAATTGGAGCTATTATATAGCAATTATATGTCACTTTGTAGTTGAAATATGTTAAGTGAAAAATTTACAAGGTATAGGTTTGGATATGCGAAGAAAGTCGCATATCTAAAAGTAAAAAAAGCTTAGTAAGAGCGAATGCGAATGTGGCAAGATGTACACTGTCTAATGATCTGAGTGTAGCTATCTAGTGCATTGTCCATCTCGTTGTGGTTAACAGAATCTACAAGATCGTTTGCATACATTTCGATCATTCTTGCTCTTTTGTTGGCAAACTTATCAGCTCTTTTTTTCCCATCTGGAAGATATTTAGATGCATCTGAAGATTCCAAGATCTGTAGTTTAGCATTTAGCTTTTTTACACCCTCTTTCATCATCTCAGGCTTTGAGTAAAATCCACCTTTTTGAATCAGCTCAACTGCTGAGAGCATCTCACGCATATCTGAAGCTAGTTGAGCCTTCTCTTTATTTGCCATCAGTGATGAACTCATAAGTATTAAAAGTGTTAGTATAGTAGCTATTTTTTTCATTATTTATCCCTTTAGTATTGAATTATATCTTTTGTAAACTCTGTAAGTGCAACTACAGCAGCTTTTTCTTCTACTTTTCTCTTAGCTTTTCTTCTTCCACCATAGTATCTTTTAAACTCTGGTCTATAAGCTCTAAAGTACTCATGAAATTTATCTGGACCAAGTACACCAACTGCATATATAGTGTCATCTTCTGCAACCTCTAAAACAATAGAAGCTAGTGGCTGTGCTGCTGGACCTGAGATGTTTTTACAACCCTCTTTTGCTTCAAAACTAGATAGGTGAGATGAACAAACCATAACACCACCATGAGAACATGCCATAGTTTTTTTGTCTTTTTGTACATACTGTAAGAAACTATCATCTGGAGTAGGATGAGCTAGTTGGTGTGAACATATAGCACTGTATGCTACTATTGTACGATCTTTTCCAATACCACCTTTCCAGATATATTCCTCACCATCCTCTGACTTTAGTTTTACATCTTTTGCTGTTGTATCTTCAAGATCTAGTATGATACAAGGGGTTGCAACATAAGGGTAGTTAAAAACGTAATTTGTCTCTTTTTTAAGATCACCTATTTTTAAAGGTGCCCCATCTGCATTGGTTAGTTGAACCTTGTAGTAAGCCTCATAAAGACCAGTACTTGCGTAAAGTCTACCTGATATAGTTGATGGTGATACTGCTACTAAAGCTCCAGTAGCACCAGCTACACGTAAAAAATTTCTTCTGTCCATATTTATCCTTTTATATTTTTAAGTTAAGTGATTTATAAAACCCCCACCATAAGGGAGGGATTCTAAAATGACTTATGCGAAAAGATCTCTCATGATTCCGCTGTACCAGTCACGAGTAGCTCTTGCTGTTCTATCTGAACGGAACTTACCAGTTCTTGGATCTTTAGGAACATTACCTTTACCTTTGATAACTGTACCGTTCCAACTAAAGTCGTGAGTAACCATAATAGCTTCTTCTGGGTTGTCACCAACCATAGAATAACATACATTACCAGCTCTAACACCCTTAGTTTTAACACCAAGTTCGTAAGCTTTTCCATGTAATCTATGTGCAATCTCTTCAGCACACTGTTTACCAGCCCAGTTAGCAGTTTGTCCACTTGGTGGAATACCATGTGCAACAACATCACCAACAGCGTAGATGTCTTTGTCTGTTTTAGTTTGGAATGAACAACCGTTCATAACTACTTTTTTGAATGCATCAGTGGTAGTTTCAACACCACTCATCTCAACTACAGGGTTTGACATATTGTCAGGGATTAGGTTAAGTACTGAGTACTTCATAGTTTTTACTACATAACCTTTATCTTCCATCTCATCTTTAAGGTGGTAAGTTACAGTTTTAGTTGCTGGGTCTACATCTTGGATTGTAGCAAAGTCAATATGTTCAACTAAACCAGAGTATAGTTCATTCCAAGCCTCTTTAAATGCAGCACCTTTAGCTATTTTGTTAGATGGGTTTAGAACGATCACTTTACCTCTAATTCCCTCTTTTTTCATGTAAGCTGCTATCATACTTGCACGCTCAAATGGTGCAGGTGGACAACGGAATTTCCCAGAAGGAACTGTGATGATCACATTACCATCTTCCATGTTGTAAAGTTGACGCTCTAAAATTACGTGCTCTTTACCAGGGATAAGTGCACCTGGTGCTACACGCTCAATATGCTTGATCTTGTTGTCGTCCCAATTAGGAAACTGACCTTTATAGTTGTAAGCGATACCTGGAGACATTACTAAGATCTCGTACTCAACCACACCTTGAGTTGTATGGATCTGCTTATTTGCTCTGTCTATGTTAGTTACTTCTGCTTGAAGCATACCGTAACCATGCATATCTACAGGTTGTGCATAATCATGTACAAATGTACCTAAGTTTACACCCTCTAACTTACCTAGGTAAGTATTAGAGAATGGACAAGACATAAAAGTTTCATTTTTTTCAATTACTAAAACATCAAAATTAGAATCTTTCTTCTTTAGTTGTTTAGCAACTGTAAGTCCACCAAAGCCACCACCTATAACAACTACTTGATGTTTACCTAGAATTTTACCAGCTTTGCTGTCACATGTTTTACCAGCTGGCTTAGCACCTTCATTACAACCTGTTACAGTACCCATTGTTGCTGCTGCAGCAACACTTAATGCACCTACTTTAAGTGCTTCACGACGATTCATTTCCATTCATTCTCCTTGCTTGATATAATAAATCCAAATCTTTTAGGATAACAACAATGGTATAGGTTTTAAAATTATTAGAAACTTAAAGTGGAAAAAGAATGTTATTTACTAATT
>JBEPWC010000147.1:0-5423 GCA_041642615.1 Sulfurimonas sp.
TTATATTTACATCAATAACCAATATATAATATATGCAACGGATTTAGGGTATGAATTTATGCTTACATTAAGTAAAGAAGGGGTTATTAATGTATATAACAATACTAACTACATTTATTAGGATAAGAAGATGAAAAAATTACTATTTTTACTTTTAAGTATAAACATTTTTGCAGGTGTTGTTGAACTTGAGAAGTTGTATGAAGAACAAAACTATAAGGAAGTTATAAAAGAGGCAAGGATATTAAAGTCTGAATTTGGTAATCCTAAACTGCATATGTTGTGGGCGAAATCAGCAGAAGAATTAGGGGAACTTGATGAAGCTATGAGTGCATATGAGCGTGTGATCATGTTGGATGAAAATAACATAGATGCAAAAGTGGCACTTGCTAAAATATACAATAAAACCAAAAGAGATGAGTTGGCACTTGAGACTAAAAAAGATCTACAAAATTACCAATTAACTCCAAAACAAAGAGATATGTTGGAGCTGATAAAAGATAGAGATCTACAAAGTATCAAAGCAAAAGCTAAAGTAAGTCTAGGATATGACAGCAATATAAATTCATCTGGAAATAATAAAAAATCAAGCTCTTTTAATCGTTTCCATGGGAGTGTAAGCTATATAAACGATCTTGCAGATACAAAAGAGTGGTATCTAAGAGGTGATCTAAACCTATATTATCAAGATAATGTAGGCTATGATTATTATAATATGTTTTTAGCAGATGTTGGAGTAGGGATCGGATATGCTAAAAATTTTTATAACATATATATACCTATGAGCTATAGAGTAGTAAACTACTTAGATGAAGACCTTTTAAGACAGATAAAATTTGAACCAAAGATAGATATATCTTTTGGAAAGTCAATTGTAAATATGAATCTAAAGTATGCACAAAGAAGTTATAAACCAAGTATATATAAAATTATGGATGATAGTTCTTATGGAATTGGAGGCGGCTTTTATTACTTTAGCGGTATGGATTTTTTATATGTAAAGTTTTCGCATGAAAATTTCTCAGCTGAGAACTCTAGAAGTATATATATAGATAGAGATATGTTTACACTCTCTGGTGGTGTTAACTATGGTTTTTATGATCGACTGGTTTCAAGGTTAGGTTATAAGCATAGGATTGGTTTATATGATGACAACTCCTTAAGCGAGAATGAAAAAAGGGAAGATAATTATCGTCAGATCGAGTTAAAGTTATCTTACTACCTAAAGAGGGAAATGGAGTTATATGTTTCCAATAAAGTTATCGATAACAGTTCAAACAATGATTCAACAGATTACACAAAAAATGTAGTTATGTTTGGGTTAAGTGCAAACTATTAAGGAACAACTATGAAAATAATATTACTAATACTTTTAAGCGTCTCACTTTGGGGAAATATAGGTGCTGTTATGGCTCTAAAAGGTACTGCTGAGATCATTCGTTTTGGATCAAGTATAGAGATTAAAAGCGGTATAGATGTTAAACAAAAAGATGAGATAATTACTCAAGATAATAGTCGTGTTCAAGTTATGTTAAATGACGATACTGTAGTAACAATTGGTTCTAATTCATCTTTTAGTTTTGAAGAGTTTTCTCAAGAGAAAGATGGTGAAAAGATTGAGATGCGAGCTAACCGTGGTTTTTTTAGGTCTGTATCAGGAAAGATTGGGAAGTTTGCTCCTGAGAGATTTAAAGTAAAAACAGCTTCTGCTATTATTGGTATTCGCGGGACTGACTTCTCCGGTGATATAGCTATAAAAAAAGAGGTTTTTAAGTGTTACGAGGGAGCTATACTGGTAAAATTGGAAGATGTTGTAAAAGAGATTGAGTCAGGTATGATGATTGAGATTTCAGGTCAAGATTTTGAAATAAAAGATTTTAAAGCTACTCAGGCAGAAGATATTAGTTCTAAAGATATTATTCAAGAGAGTGAAGTCACAACAGAGGAGATATCTGATATAACAGAAACTATAGAGGAAAATATTCACCATGAGGGTGAACATTTTATAGAACAGATGCAGTCTGAACCTTTTGAATTAACTCCAAATACTGAAGATAGACTACAAAAGTACTAGATGAAAAACTTTTGGATCAAAGCAGCTTTAGCTTTTAGTTTATCTTTGCTTTTAACATGGTTATATCTGTTTACTCCAAATGCTTTTTACTCTTTAGATAACCGTTTAAGAGATTTTTTATTTGTTATGCGTGGAGAGGTTGAACAAACTAACAATGTTGTGATCATTGACATAGATGAAAAGTCTCTAAAAGAGCATGGTCAGTGGCCTTGGAATAGAAAGCTTTTTTCTCAGCTACTTTATGGATTAAGCGATGCTGGAGCTGGGATCATAGGGCTAGATATAGTCTTTTCTGAAGAGGATCGAAGCTCACCGCATCAGTTTAGTGAGTATTTACAAACTGACAAAAACCTTCCAAACTACGATAAACACTTAGCCCATACACTTACTCAAACACCAGTTATTGGTGGATATGTATTTTTATTTAGTGAATCTCAAGAGCAAAGAAGCCCAATGGTTCCGGCTATTTTTGTAAAAAAAGGACTAAAGGATGATAAGTATATATTAAAACCAAAAGGTGTTGTTTTAAATATACCCCAAATTCAGGACTCAATGTACTCAAGTGGTTTTTTTAATAATATTCCAGATGAGGGTGGGATGATCAGAAGTGTCCCTTTAGTTATGGAGTATGATGGGATCTTGTATCCATCTTTGGCACTAGAGATACTAAGGGTTTATAGTGGTGTAAGCCGTGTAGATGTAGTTGGAGACAAAAGTGGAGTCGAGTATATTAAGTTTGGAGAGTTTAAAGTTCCAACAGATAATGCTGGAAGGCTTTTAGTAAACTTCAGAGGTGGCGGAAGGACATTTAAATACATAAGTGCTTCAGATATTTTGAGTGGAGATTTTAACAAAGATGACATAAGAAATAAATTCGCGATTATTGGTACGAGTGCTTTGGGACTGTTTGATCTAAGAAGTAATGCATACGACTCTGCTATGGCTGGAGTTGAGATCCATGCAAATGTGATCGATAATATCTTAAAAGGTGATTATCTGATCAAGCCATCTGATTCTGTAGCTATAAATATTTTACTAATCTTTTCCATAGTTTTTGTATTTTTTATACTTTTTTCACTTATAGGCTCATGGATGATAATCCCAGTTGCAGTGCTATCTATGTTTGGTCTGTACCAGTTACTCTTTATGGTGCTTTTTGAGTATGGCTACGTGCTTAGTATACTGTTTCCACTACTAGCATTTACATCTACGCTTATCGTTTCAGTAGGTATTGACTATATTTTAGAATCAAGGCAAAAAGAGATAGCAAAAAAGATGCTTGGTAAAAAAGTCTCCCCTGCTGTTATGGAGTATCTTTTAGAGCACTCTACTGAGGAGCTTATAGCCTCTAAAGAGGTTGAAGCGAGTATCTTTTTTAGCGATATAAGGGATTTTACCACTATATCTGAAAATATAGACTCACCAGGAGATCTGATCAAGATGTTAAATGACTACATGACACCAATGGTAAATAGTGTAGTTAAGCATCACGGTACAATAGATAAGTTTATAGGTGATGCTATTATGGCTTATTGGAACGCTCCAGTTCCAATAAAAAACCACCCTGATGAAGCTGTAAAATCTGCTGTTGAACAAGTAGAGATGTTAGCAAAGATCAATGAAAATATAAAAACTACATATGGTGTGACACTTAAGATAGGTATAGGTATCCATACAGGTGTTGTAACTGCTGGGGATATGGGTAGTGAGGGTAGGAGTGATTATACGATTATTGGCGATAATGTAAACTTCGCTTCAAGGCTAGAGGGCTTAACTAAGCTCTATGGTGCTGAGATACTGATCTCAAAAACAACATATGAAAAACTAAGTTTTAGCTATACAATAAGACCAATAGATATGGTGGAGGTTAAAGGAAAACATAAAGCTGTTGAGATCTTTGAGGTTATAACAAATAATATAAAAGATCATGAGTTAGATCTATGGGTTAAAGCACTTGAGCTTTTTAGAGATGCTAAACTCAAAGAAGCACTTGAGCATTTTGAAATATTAGAGCATAAGAACCCATCTAAACTTTATAAACTCTATATAAAAAGGACTAAAGAGTTTTTAGATGATCCTACAAAAGAGTTTACACCAGTGCTAAAGATGTATACAAAGTAAGATCACTTAAAATATAGTTTTCCTTGTTCAACATCTCCCGTCATTCCCAACTTGATTGGGAATCTAACCTAATAAGCTAGATCCTCTGGTCAAGCCAGAGGATGACAAAGGTGTTGCAACTTTATTCCCTCTAAAAGTAAGATCACTTAAAGTAGTTGTAGTCAAGTTCAACTTCTAGCTCAACTTCGTATAACCCATTTTTAAAACTACCACTAACAACACTTGCATTTTGTACTATTGCTAAAACTTGAGATCTTACTTCTGATCGTTTTATAGCCATGTTTTTAATAGTATCTCTACCCTCAACGTAAACTCCATTTACCTGCTCTGCTAAAGCTCTGTAACCATCAACTATAGCTGCTCGTTTTGCCATAGCAACAGCTAAAGCTTTACTTGAGGCAGAGCTTGGTGCTACCCCTTGTCCAGTAGCAGTTATAGTAAGTTTTGAGTTTTGTTTTAGTACGTAATCTTGTGGTTGATTAGGTGTTGTATATCTGTTTTGTTGAGCTTGTTGAGGCTTATATGGTTGGATCTCTTGCTGCGTATCTGAGTCAATATAACCAACAGCACTTTTTGGCATATTAAGTTTTGGCGTATTAAAAGGCTCACTTTTGAGATCACTACTTAGTTTTTGCCTTTGGTTAAAAATACGCATATCAGCTTTTTGCTTTTTGTATTTGCCATCTTGTCCTAAAAGCATGTATCCAGATGGTATGGTAAAAACGCCATCTGGTGTGTTTACTACAATGGTCCCTGAAAAACAGAGGTAGTTTTCGGTATTTCCACTTACATAGCTTAACCACCCAGTACCCCTGATCCCTATAGTTGAGTTTTTAGTTTTAAGCTTAAACCTCTCAGGTGCAACTTTTCCAATCTCACCACTGATTGTTCTTAGAAAACCTCTATTTAGTCTTGCTTCCATATTTGGTCTAAAACCATTTGAGTAGGACTCTATTGTATATTCACTGTTTTTACCTATTGAGATCACAGTATCATCTTCAAGGATTATTTGGAGTCTTGAGTTTTCATATGTATTTATTTTGTCACCCTCTTGAATATTATCACTAAGGTTTAGTCTGCTACTCTCACCATCTCTAGTTAGTTTTACATCCCCTTTAAGCATAGACACACTACCAATATCTGCAAGTAAAATACTAAAACTGACCAATAATAATATAAAAAATCTCATATAAACCTTCCCTTAAGAGTTAAATTCTAATCCAAAACT
>JBEPWC010000148.1:0-5403 GCA_041642615.1 Sulfurimonas sp.
AAGATCCTACAGAGAGTAATTTTGTAAAAGCATGTTTTGCTAACCAGATCTTAGAAGGTATATATTTCTATAGTGGATTTGCATACATCTACACACTAGCGCGCTCTGGAAAGATGTTAGGATCGGCTCAGATGATCCGTTTTATCCAGCGTGATGAAGTGACACACTTAGCACTTTTTAAAAACTTGATAAATACACTTAGAAAAGAGCGTGCTGATCTTTTTACAGATCAGTTAAAAGCTGAAGTAGTAGAGATGTTTAAAGAGGCAGTTGATCTAGAGGTAAAATGGGGAAAATACATAACCCAAGGGCAGATTTTAGGTTTAACTGATGATATAGTAGAGCAATACATAAAATACTTAGCTGATGATAGACTCGAATCAGTCGGGTTTGAGAAGCTTTACAATGTAGATAATCCGATCAAATGGGTTGATGACTTTGCCAGATTTAACGATCAAAAGACCAACTTTTTTGAAGGTACTGTAACTAACTACTCAAAAGGTAGTTTAAACTTTGATGATGATTTTTAAGGGTTTATGATGAAAAAGATATTTATGATCGCTCTAATGAGCGTAGCACTTTTTGGTGCACATGTAGATGATTATGCAAAGAGTGAGGGTTTTGAGCGCGACTTCGCAACAGCTATAAAAAAAGCAAAAAAAGCAGATAAGCCTCTTATGATGGTTTTAGGATCTGATTATTGTCCATGGTGTAGAAAGTTTGAGCGTAAAACTATAAGCTCAGAGATGGTTAAAAAACACTTAGATAAAGAGATCATAACACTAGTTGTAGACAAAAAATACGATGCAGACAGTTTTCCAAAAAAGTTTCAAACTTTTGCAACACCTAAAGTATTTTTCATAAACCCACATACTCAGGAGAAATTCTCAGAAGCAGCGGGATATATAAAAAAGAAAGACTTTATGAAAAAACTAGAATCGATAAAAGATCAGTACAGAGGCAAATAGATGAAATTTTTACTACTTTTTTTAATGACTTACTCACTTTATGGTGCTGGTTTTTGGACACTAAGTGGCTTAGATAAAACAAATGTTACTTATGTTCAAAATAAGATTGCATTTTTAGAATCAGAGACAGTTGAGACAATAAAACAGAGGGTTGAGAAAACTCTAAAGAAAAACTCTATAAAATCAAACCAGCAAGATGCCCCATCAGTTTTAATCTCACTAGAGGAGAAAGAGGGCGATGAGATCTACTTCTTTTATATAAAGTTTGAGATAGGTGAAGAGGTTAAAACTTTTAGAGACGATGGCACTCAAACATATGCGATCACATACCAAGCTACTGACTTTGTTGAGAGTGGTCCAGATGAGATCGATGAGATCGTTTTAGAGAGTGTTGATTATCTACTTGCTAAGTTTGAAGAGCAGTTAGAGGAAGATAAGGAGTAGGGGATTAAAAATCTTAGTTGTGTATCGTTTGTAACTACAAAAGACTACAAACAAAACTTACAAACACTAACTAACTTGATTGAGCCTATAGAAGATGGTTCAATCATACTAGCTCCAGAGGTTTGCCTGAGTGGTTTTGACTACGAAAACCTAGATCAAGCGTGCGAATTTTCTAAGTTTGCCACTGAAGAGATCAAAAAAATTTCGCATAACAAGATGATCGTTTTAACTATGATTGAGAGATCTGATCAAGGTGTGTTAAATGTCGCAAAAGTTTTTAAAGATGGTGAGGTTGTACACACACAAGCAAAGTCTAGACTATTTAAGCTAGGTGATGAACACAACCATATGATCAGTGGTGATGACAAAGATGTAGTTATTTTTGAAGTAGAAGGGATCAAGTTTGGGATACTGATCTGTTTTGAACTTCGCTTTAAAGAGTTATGGCAAAAACTAGAGGGTGCAGAGATCATCTTAGTACCTTCTTGGTGGGGTAAAAACAGGGGTGAGAACTTTAGATCTCTAACAGAAGCGTTAGCTGTTATAGATCAGTGTTATGTAGTTGCAACTGACTCACTAAACAAAGAGTGTTCAGGCATAACTTCGATCATCACACCATTTGGTGAGCAGCTACTTAAGAGGAATACTAGTTGCTTAAAACTAGCATATGAGCCAAAAGAGGTTAAAAAAATGAGAAAATATTTGGATGTAGGTATTGGATAGCATAACACAGATAAAAACAAAACGTTTAGCAGACGAGTGTGACAAGATCTTTAAGTTAAGTCAACGGGTAAAAGATGCTATAGTTAAAACTAACCGTGAGGCTTTTGTACCAAGTGGTTTTAGAAACAGTGCTTACAAGTTAGATGCCCTGCCTTTAGGATCAGCACAGTGGATCAGCTCACCGCTTACAGTTGCAAAGATGAGCCACTACTTAGAACCAGATGGGGCAGACAGAGTTTTAGAGGTTGGTTGTGGGAGTGGCTATCAAGCAGCTGTTTTATCCAACCTTTTTCGTGGTGTTTTTACGATCGAGCGTATAGAATCACTAGCACTTCAGGCAAAACAAAAGTTTAAAAGCCTAAACATACACAATGTCCATGTACGTACAGATGATGGACAAAACGGTTGGATCCAGTATGCTCCATATGATCGCATACTTTTTTCAGCTACAGCCAAAGAGATCCCGCAAAAACTTTTTGATCAGTTAGACGATGGTGGTATACTTGTAGCACCACTTCAAAAAGGCAACAAACAGATAATTATGCGTTTTAGAAAGTCGGGTAATAACATCACAAGCCAAGAGCTAGAAGAGTGTGACTTTGTACCAGTTGTTAGTGGTGTGCAAAAATAAGGAGCTATTATGCAGATAGTAGAAGAGTTTGGTATAAAATATTCAAAACCAGAGATAGTGCTACTTCAAGATACCGGGATAGGTGTAGCTGAGAGTGCAGCTAGGACCTGTTATGATTCATTTTCAAACAGTGAAAACGAAGTTGTTAAAAACATAGAAGAAAATCTTCCAACTCCACAGATGTGCGATGAGCTAAATACCATAGAGGAGTCTAAACTTTTAGATGATCTTGCTTGGACATACTTTCACCACTCGATCTTAGAGCATGCAAACCTCTCTTTTTTAATCCGTGGAACAAGTCGTGGGGTACTTCAAGAACATGCACGCCACCGTATCCAAGCCATAAGTGTAAGAAGTACACGCTATACTATGAGTTCAGTTATAAACGCATACGTTGCAGCACGCTCTAACAAAGAGTTTTTTATAAAAAAAGTGCTTGGGTTTGACATGTTTGTAACGTGCGATAGAGACTATAATCGCATAGAGATAGGTGCTATGTTTGATAAACTATCTTATCAACAAAGGGTGATCGATAACTTTTATGAGATCTCAGTTGCAAAGAGTTCTTTGCCTTTACTTGATGAGATCAAAGACTCACAGGAGCTTTTTGAAGCACTAGAGGCTGGAAAGAAAAAACGAAATGTTGGTGATGCTTTTAAACACATAATAAGTGATAATGTAAAAGTAGATATGGTTGTTACATTTAACCTTAGAAGCCTTAAAAACTATTTTTCACTTCGTGATAGTGGGGCTGCATTTTTTCAGATCCGCTGGCTTGCACAAGAGATGAAAAAAGCTACACCTAAAAAATATTTAGACCTAATTGTAAAGAGTAACTAATGAAAAAAATATATATAATAAGTTTTGTTTTAGCATTTATGCTGAGTGGATGTTCATACTTCACTTTTAACGCATCTATGTGTGATGAGATCATGTCTGATCCACATGCAACTATACCAAAAGAGTGTAGACCATACGATGAAGAGGAAGCTACAAAAGCGTTTAAAAATGAAAAAGAAGACAAGTCAAAAGATGAGAGTAGTGTGGAGTTTAACAAGTAGTGAATTCTCTAAAGTCTATAGCTATAAACCTAGCTATACCTCTTTTTATATCAGCTATTTTTGCACTTTTAGTTTACTACCAAAATAAGATCCCAAACTTTTTACTTGGGATCACACCATACGTTTTTTACATACTAAGTGCTATTGTTGTATTTATCTCTTGGCACTTTAATAGAAACCGATTTTTGTTTGTTGTTTTTCCACTTGTATTTATATATATTGGATTTGAGTTTTTAGAGCCTTCAATTGCTACACTTTTATTTAAGTATGTAACCATTCTTTTTCCATTACACCTTATGCTTTTTCTTTTTTTATCAGAAAGGGGACTTTTTAGTGTATGGGGTTATTTAAAAATTTTATTTTTAGTTCTTGAAGTTGGATCTGTATTTTGGCTATTACAAAACCCATCACAAGAGATCTTAGATATATTTAAGATCAAAATTTTTGCATTTAACGCTTACCCTTTAAGTGACGTTACTCTAGTTTTAGGTCTGTTTATAGTTTTTGTTATGTCTGTGTTGATCATGTTTAACCACTTTGTGATCTATAACACAGCTTTTTTGATCATAACGATCACATTTTTTACAACACTATACTTTATAAAAACAAAACATGCTTTAGAGTTTGGGTTTATATCTATGGTTTTGATCATATTAGTTCTTTTGATCAGAGAGGCATACAGACTTGCTTTTTATGATGAGCTAACATCACTTCCAGGGCGTCGTGCTTTGATCGAGGACATGGCAAAGCTTGGAAGAAAGTACACACTTGCAATGTGTGATATAGATCACTTTAAAAAGTTTAATGACACCTATGGACACGACACAGGGGATGAAGTTTTAAAGATGGTAGCTACAAAACTTGCAGCTGTAAGTGGTGGTGGAAAAGCTTACCGCTATGGAGGGGAGGAGTTTACTATACTTTTTCCATCAAAAGATGTGGATGAGTCTTACATCCATGCAGATACATTAAGAGATAAAATAGCAAAAACATCGTTTATGGTAAGAAACAAAAAAAATGAAAAAAAGATCTTTATAAATATATCTGTTGGAATAGTTCAAAACTCTAAAAATGACAAAGACCCATTTGCTACAATGAAACGTGCTGATAATGCACTTTACAAAGCTAAAAAAGCTGGAAGAAACACAGTTATAAAAGCATAAAAAAGATTTAAAAAAAAATATAATATAATTAGGTATATAAAGGGAGTTTCATGGCTACAATTACAAATAGCATAAGCGATATATATAAGATTATGAGTGAACCATCAACATCTATGAAAAACGTAGATGATAAAAGAGTTTTGTCTGTAGGAGCAGAACTTCAACAAAATGTACAAGAGACTCAACAAGCTGCTCAAAAGGGTACAACAGAGGGCTACAAAGAGGCATTACATAAAATAAATATACTTGCATAGAAGTTTTTAATATATCTAATTGGGTATAATTCGATCATATTATTAATTTAAACACTGCAAATATAAAGGAAAAATATGAAAGATAGATGTGATCTATGTAGTAGCGAAGAATCTCTAGTTGAGTATAAAATAGAGCCCTCAGATATGATCGTAACACTT
>JBEPWC010000149.1:0-5395 GCA_041642615.1 Sulfurimonas sp.
CAATGATCTTCCAATATCTATAGTTTTATCGTGGATGGAACAAAAAGCAGTTATTATACTTCTTGCACTATTTAGTTTAGGTATAAAAGATATATATCTTGGACCAAAACCACCTCAGTTTGTAAATGAGGATATTTTTAACTTCTTAGCTGAGAGTTTCAGCCTTCATCTTACAGGTGATGCTAAAGAAGATCTAAAAAACTTACTAATAGAAAAAGTGGCATAAGTCACTTTTCTAATTACATTTTAAAGGTGTAATATGAAGGTGAAAAGTTCGAATAAGTTCTTAACTTTAACTCTTTTGCTCAGAAAAGCTTTCTGCACATTTTTTATAGCCATACTCTATAAGCTGGCTGGAGAGATTAAAATCAAAAGTACCGCAAAGGTTTCTAGGTATGCTTATCTCAATATCTGCCGAATAAGCAGCAAGTTTCATTTTTGCGATACTTCCCTGCATAGTATCAAAAGACTTGTTGGCTACCACATACGTACTACTCTCCGATACAACAGAGTCGGGTATAACAATTCTTCCCATATATTTTTTAATTTTTGAAGCTATACCTTTAGGTTCGTCCTCCTCTTTCTTTATCAAAACATCTGAACTTGGTTCTGCACCTAAATTTACTGCTATAGTTATATCTGCATTATCATCAAATGTGGGAGCTATAGGTACTGGATTTAAAACTCCCCCGTCTACAAGCAACTTTCCATTATGTCTATATGGTTCTAAAAATAAAGGCAGGGAAAATGATGCTCTTAATGCACTGCTAAGTAAGCCTTTATTTATCCACACCTCTTTTTCCGCATCTATATTTGTAGCTACTGCCGTGAAGTTTATATCCAAATCTTCTATATTTGTATCTCCTACAAACTCCTTTAGTTTTACCATCATATGCTCTCCGGAAACGAGACCTCCCTCACCTTTAAAATCTAAGAGTTTAAGCATATCCATTACATCTATCTCTTCAAGCCATTTTACAAATTCATCTAGCTTTCCAGCAGAATAAATTCCACCTATCAATGCACCTATGGAACATCCGGAAATAAACTCTATCTTATAATCGTTCTCTTCGAGCCAACGTATAATGCCGATATGTGCCAAACCTCTCGCACCACCGCTTCCAAGAACTAATGAGACTGTTTTTTTCATTTTATTTGTAGTTTTTATCCATAATTTTTATGCCGCTTGTCCAAGAGCTGTTTGAATCATCTTTTTTTTGCGATTCATCCTCTAGCGGTTTTGTTGCTTTTTTTGCTTCAAACTCTTTTTTATCAATCTGCTCAGCCTCATAAAACAGTGTTGATGCTATAAAAAAAAGTACCATGATCACTACAACACTAACATATGCCATTAAATAGTTTTTTATATGTCCATTTTCAAATGGGTTTTCTATTTTCAAAATAGGTGCCTTTGTTATAATAAATTATCTAATTATATCTATTTTATTATTTAACCGTGCATTTAGTAACATTAATTATACAAAACATAAAAAAAAACAATTTATATCTAAAATATCATTTTAAAATGGTACAATATAATTATCACATTTTCTTGATATATCAAATCTATCTTTGCAAAGGAAGTTTTTGAACAAAATAAATAGTAATACAAAAATTGCAAACAGCACAAAGTTTATGTTCTTTGCAATTATTGGTATTGTAAGTTTTATTACTGTGTTTTTTCTATACCTTGGCTATATGCATCACAAGTTTGCATTGGAACTTATTATAAAAGAAGAAGAAAATATAGCTTCAAAAATTTATAGAAACACACTTAAAAACACACTTTTAAGGTATGAATCTGTTGCAAATAATATACTTATAGATCAAGATATCATAAGTGCATTTGAAAATAAAGATAGAGAAAAACTTCTTAGTTTAACCAGCCCCATATATAAAAAACTCACCGAAGAAAACCCTTACTTAAAGATCATGCATTTTCATACAGATGACACAAAAAGTTTTTTAAGACTACACAAGCCTGAAAAGTATGGTGATGATCTTAGTTCTATAAGACATATGATAAATAAAGTAAATAAAACTAAGAAAAAATTAAAAGCAATGGAAGCTGGAAGATATGGAGTTCACTACAGATTAGCCTTTCCCATTTTTAATTCTAAAGAGAAATTTTTAGGAGTTTTTGAATTTGGTATAGACATAAACTATATATTAGATACTTTTAACCAAAACTATGACTTTAAAAGTATACTGCTTTTGAAAAAAGATATTTTTAATATCCTAAGTGAAAAAAATAAAAACATATCTTACTCTCCTTATTCTGGGGACTACTATGCTGTATCATCTGCTCTTAAGCATATTTGTACGTGTAATGAGTACGGCAGTCCTTGTCAATGCCCGACAGAGCCTTTGTGTGACTGTGAAGATGCAAAAAATGTATGCAAGTGCATAACTCCTACTGTTAACGATGACAAGTTGTCTATGATTGAAAATAAAGATGAGAGTAATATAGTTTTTACAATAAATACCATAGATAATATTGAGGGCAAAGAGATAGGAAAAATCCTTTTTGTAAAAAATATGAACTACTATACAGATACAATAGATAAAATTAAAAATACATCTATTCTTGCATCTATTATTTTACTGATAATATCTATATTTTTAATGAGAAAAATTTTCAAAAACTATACGAGCACAATAAATAGCTATCAGAGCAAACTAGAGATTAAAAACAGAACACTATTAAAGTTAGTCAACCTTGATCACCTGACTAAAATACACAATAGAAAGTCTATAGATTCAACACTCATAAAAGAGATCAAAAAGATCAGACAAGAAAAAGGTCAACTCTCTGTTATTATATTTGATATAGATAATTTTAAAAATATAAATGATACTTATGGACATAACATAGGTGATAAAGTTCTAAAAGGTATTGCAAAAGTAGTTGGTTCTACGATCAGAGAAACAGATTTTTTTGGTAGATGGGGCGGTGAAGAATTTATAGTAATATCCCCTCAAACATCGATAGATAATGCTATAGTTGTTGCAGAAAAAATTAGAGAAAGTATCTCTTCACACAACTTTGAAGATGTAAAAAAAGTAACTTGTAGTATTGGTGTTGCAAGGTACCTAGAAAAAGACACACCTAAAGACATCATTAATAACGCAGACATGGCTCTGTATGAAGCTAAAAACAGTGGTAAAAATAAAGTGGTGGTTTATCAAAAAACTGAAGAAGAATTAACTTGATTTCAAAGCGGTAAACGACAAGAAATTGTCGTTAGTTGTCCTTCGCGAGCTGGTTCTCACTTCGTTCAAACATCAGCTCTTGATTCGAAAGCGGTAAACGACAAGAAATTGTCGTTTACTTATCGCTTTCTCACATCATACCCGGCATTCCGCCCATTTGTGGTGGCATTCCGCCGCCCATGTCTGGAGTGTCTGGCTCATCTTTTGGTATTTCAAATATAGCAGCTTCTGTAGTAAGAAGTAGACTTGAAACAGATGTAGCATTTGTTAGGGCTACACGCTCAACTTTAAACGGATCGATGATCCCTGCTTCGTACATATTTACATACTCACCATTTGCTGCATTGAAACCAATATTTTCATCCTCAGAACTCTCTATAGTGTTTACAACTACACCTGTGTCGTAACCTGCATTTGCAGCGATCTGTTTAACTGGTGCTTTAACAGCACGTAAAATGATCTCAGCACCTATTTGCTGATCATGCTCTTGAAGGTCTAACTTGACTTTAGCAGCAGCACGCACAAGTGCAGCTCCACCACCGATCACAATTCCCTCTTCAACAGCAGCTTTTGTTGCACTTAGGGCATCATCTACACGATCTTTTTTCTCTTTCATCTCAGTCTCAGTTGCAGCACCAACCTTGATCACGGCAACTCCACCACTAAGTTTTGCAAGACGCTCTTGAAGTTTTTCTTTGTCGTACTCACTTGAAGTAGCATCGATCTGTGTGCGAATCTCTGAGATTCTCTGTTTAACTTGTGCCTCATCTCCTGCACCATTTACGATCACAGTGTTGTCTTTATCGATCACAACACGTGCAGCTTGACCTAACATCTGAATATCTGAACCCTCAAGTGTATGACCTGTTTCTTCACTGATCACAGTACCACCTGTTAAAATAGCTATATCTTGTAACATTGCTTTACGTCTGTCACCAAAACCAGGAGCTTTAACAGCAGATATATTTAACACGCCACGAAGTTTATTTACAACTAAAGTTGAAAGTGCTTCACCCTCTACATCTTCGGCTACGATCAGAAGTGGACGGTTAGTTTTTTGAACTTGTTCTAGTACTGGTAAAAGATCTTTTAGAGAGTTGATCTTAGAGTCTACTAAAAGTATGTAAGGGTTTTCAATCTCAGCGATCATCTTTTCAGTATTTGTGATAAAGTATGGGCTTAAGTAACCACGATCAAACTGCATACCCTCAACTACATCAAGCTCATCAGCAATACCTTTAGCTTCCTCAACAGTGATCACACCATCTTGTCCAACTTTTTCCATAGCTTCTGCGATCATGTTACCGATCTCTTTGTCGTTGTTAGCAGAGATCGTAGCAACTTGAGCTATTTCACTTTTGTCTTTAATGATCTTAGATGAAGCTTTTAAGTTTTCTAAAATAGCCTCACAAGCCTTGTCCATACCACGCTTAACCTCAATTGGATTTGCACCAGCTGTAATATTTCTAAGCCCTTCTGAAAAAATAGCGTTTGCTAAAACAGTAGCAGTTGTAGTACCATCACCAGCTTCATCTGCAGTGTTACTAGCTACCTCTTTTACAAGCTGAGCACCCATATCTTCTAGTTTATCTTTTAGCTCGATCTCACGTGCAACTGAGACACCATCTTTAGTGATCGATGGGCTTCCATAACTTTTTTGGATCAAAACGTTACGACCACGTGGTCCCATTGTAACTTTTACAGCATCACAAAGTTGCGATACACCTTTTGCTAACTTATTTCTTGCGTCATCAGAAAAAACAATCTCTTTTGCCATATTTAACTCCTTAAATTTATTTGTTTGGTATTTAACCTATTATTCCAAAAATATCTTCTACATCTATAACTAAGTACTTTTCACCATCAAGTGAAACTTCATTTCCGCTGTACTTACCAAATAATACTTTATTTCCATTTTTAAGTTCATTTACTTCACTGCTTAGGGCCACTACTTCACCTTGAGATGGTTTTTCTGCAGCATTATCAGGGATTATGATCCCAGAAGCAGTTGTATTAGCCTCTTCTACCCTTTTGACTAATACCCTTTTACCTAATGGTGTAAAATTCATTTTAACTCCTTATAAACAGTTTGATTTTTGTGAATGAATATTACTGAAAAAAGGTAACAAAGTCAATACTCTTAGTCTAAGTGACTAAAGTAAGCTATCATATATATACTAAT
>JBEPWC010000150.1:0-5394 GCA_041642615.1 Sulfurimonas sp.
TAAAATCCTTTCTAAGTTAAAAGAAGACGCTGAAAACTACGTAGGTGGTCCTGTAACTGATGCAGTTATTACAGTCCCTGCATACTTTAACGATAGCCAGAGAAAGGCTACTAAAGATGCTGGTACCATTGCTGGATTAAACGTTCTTCGTATTATCAATGAACCAACAGCTTCTGCACTAGCGTATGGACTAGATAGCAAAAGTGATGAAAACGTACTAGTATACGACCTTGGTGGTGGTACATTTGATGTTACAACACTTGAGATCAGTGATGGTACATTTGAAGTTCTTTCAACTGATGGTAATGCATTTTTAGGTGGTGATGACTTTGACAACAAAATAGTTGACTATTTAAATAGTGAGTTTAAAAACTCTCATGGGATTGACCTTAAAAACGACAAGATGGCACTTCAGCGTCTAAAAGATGCAGCTGAAAATGCTAAAAAAGAGCTTTCAAGTTCCACTGAAACTGAGATCAACTTACCGTTCATCACTATGACAGATGCTGGACCACAACACTTAGTTGTAAAACTTACTCGTGCTAAATTTGAAGGTATGATCTCTTCACTAATAGATGAGACAACTAGCCATATCAAAATAGCTATGGAAGAAGCTGGCTTAAGTAACGATGAGATCAAAGAGATCATCATGGTTGGTGGTTCAACTCGTGTTCCAGCAGCTCAAGAAGCGGTATCTAAATACTTTGATGGTAAAAAACTTAACAAAGGTGTAAACCCAGATGAAGTTGTTGCTGCTGGTGCTGCTATCCAGGGTGGTGTATTACGTGGTGATGTTAAAGACGTTCTTTTACTAGACGTTACTCCACTTTCACTTGGAATTGAGACTTTAGGTGGTGTTGCAACTAAGATCATAGAAAAAGGTACTACGATCCCAGTTAAAAAATCTCAAGTATTCTCAACTGCAGAAGACAACCAACCAGCTGTATCAATCAGCGTTGTTCAAGGTGAGCGTGAGTTTGCAAAAGACAACAAATCACTTGGTCTTTTTGAACTTGGTGATATCCCAGCAGCTCCAAGAGGTGTACCACAGATCGAGGTAACTTTTGATATCGATGCAAATGGTATATTAACTGTAAGTTCTACTGATAAAGGTACAGGAAAATCTCAGTCTATCACAATCTCTGGAAGTTCAGGACTAACTGAAGAAGAGATCAACAAAATGGTTCAAGATGCAGAGGAAAACAAAGCTGCTGATGAAGAGAGAAAAGCACTAGTTGAGACTAAAAACCAAGCAGATGCTCTGATCACACAAGTTGAAAAAACTATGACAGATATGGGTGATAAAGTTGAAGCTGATGAAAAAGCTAAGATCGAAGCTGCTATAACGGATCTTAAAGATACTCTAAAAGATGAAAACGCTACTAAAGATCAGATCGAAGAGAAAGTGAAAACTCTTACTGAAGCTAGCCACAAGGTAACTGAAGAGATGTACAAGCAACAAGCTGGACAAGCTGGGGGTGGAGCACAGCAAGGTCAAGCTAACAAAGAGAAGAAAAAAGAAGACGACGATGTAATTGATGCTGAGATAGAGTAATTTACTCTACCTCAGTCCCCCCTCACATATAAAAAACTTTTCCAAAACTTATTTAAAATTTAAACTTTCCCTCTACATAAACAATAATAATTATCCATTAAGTACTATTTTTATATAATCATACTAAATAAATTACATAAGGTAGTAATATGAAGATATTAGCATTAGCAGCATTAAGTACATCATTGTTGATCGCTTCTCCACTTGCTCAAAAGGCAAAAGAAGCTGGTTTAAAACCTATTCCACAAGATAAAAATGAGCTTATGAAGCTTATAAACAATCCAGACAACCCAATCACAGATATGAAAGTTGAACTTGGTAAAAAGTTATACTTTGATCCACGTTTATCAAAAAGTAACTTGATTAGCTGTAACACTTGTCACAACCTTTCAACTGGTGGTGTTGATGGTGTAGCTGCAGCTATTGGTCATAAGTGGGCAGCAAACCCTCACCACTTAAATTCACCAACTGTTTATAATGCGGTATTTTTCTCTGCACAGTTTTGGGATGGTCGTGATCCAGACTTAGAAAAACAAGCTCAAGGTCCTATGCAAGCTCACCCTGAAATGGCTTCAACAAAAGATCATGTAGTAAACACTGTAACATCTATGCCTCAGTATGTTGGAGAGTTTAAAGCTGCATATGGTGATGATGTTAAGATCAGCTTTGAAAAGATCGCAGATACGATCGCTACTTTTGAGCGTGTACTTGTAACTCCTTCAAGATATGACGACTTTTTACATGGTGATGAGAGTGCTCTTAGCAAAGATGAAAAAGAGGGTCTTAAAACTTTTATAGACAAAGGTTGTGCTACTTGTCATAACGGTTATGCTCTTGGTCAAGATATGAACGCTTTTGAAGTTACTGCACAGTACAAACACCGTGATCTTGGTGACTTTAAAGGAGATGAAAATGGTATGGTTAAAGTTCCAACTCTAAGAAATATTGTTGAGACTGCACCTTATTTTCACAATGGTGGTATCTGGGATCTAAAAGAAGCTGTAGTTGAAATGGGCAGAATCCAACTAGGACTTGATATTAGCGATGAAGAAGCTGAGTCAATCACTACATTCTTAAAAGCTCTAACTGGTACAAAACCAGATGTAATGTACCCACAACTTCCAGCTCGTACTTCAAGTACTCCAAAGCCTGACGCCAACTAAGCGTTAAGGGCTTTATGCACAGCTAAGGCTTGTGCATGCTCTACTACATCGTGGACGCGGATTATTGAAGCTCCGTTTCTAACAGACTCCATATGGATACCCAAAGTTCCAGGTAGTCTTTGCTGAACCTCACTTTTATATATCTTATCTATCATAGATTTTCTTGAAGCTCCAACTAAGAGTGGTTTCTCTAGAGTTAAAAAATGCTCCAGATTTTTTATCAAAGAGATGTTATGTACAAGTGTTTTTCCAAAGCCGATCCCAACATCTAAGACAATATCTTTAACGCCCAGACTCTGAGCTTTTTGGATTCTGCTTTCAAAAAAAGTGTATATATCACTTAAAATGTTCTCATAGTGTGGATCTTGTTGCATAGTTTGGGGTGTGCCTTGCATGTGCATCAAAACAGCTTGTGCATCATACTCAGCTATAACCCTGCAAAGCTCATCACTCTCTAACCCTTTTATATCGTTTATTATGCTAAATCCACACTCTAATGCCCTTTTAGCAACAGCTGGTTCGAAAGTGTCTGCACTAAACTTTACCCTCTCATAAAGCTTATGATCATATATGAGTCTATATATATCTTCAACTCTCTTTAGCTCATCCTTAGCTGAGATAGACTTAGAGTTTGGAGCTGAGCTAACACCGCCTATGTCAATGATGTTTGCACCATCTTCGATCATCTGCTCTATTTTTAAAATCGCATCTTTGTCACTAAATCTGCTTTTTGAATAAAAACTATCATCATTTGCGTTTATGACACCCATGATCTCTACGTCTTGTGTCTTTTTAACACTTAAGATCTCTGATAGTTTTTTTGCTACCTCTTTTAGTCCAAATGGTTGAGCTAACTCTTTTTTTGAGAGTTTTTGAAGTTGTCTTGTAGTAGCAATTAGTAGACACTCAACTGTTGGTGTAGCAGCCATTACAGTTCCGCGCGGCACGGCAAGATCAGCACCAACACTTAGAGCATCTTGTTTTAAAATATTTGCCGCTGCTACGTGTAGGTCTTTTATGTGCAAAAGGTGGATCTGTGACTTTGCTCTTAGTATAGATATACCACCTAAATCAACTCCCATTTCACTTAGTAGTTTTTCTAGATCTGTATTTTTATTAACACTCTCAAGAAGCATGGATAAACCCCATCAACACAAGAGAAAGAACACTTTGTGGTCTTGAGTTTAACTCTAAAAGTCTGTAGGCTTTCTCAAAGTTTTCTAGTTGCTTTTGGCTTAACAAAAGTTTATCAACTACCACAGCTCTGTTATAGATAGCTTCAACAAGCTCTTTTGCTTCGTTTTTACTAACCCTTGCGTTTGATTTTAAAAAGCTAAAGAGATCGCTAAAGTCAAGCTTTGAGAGGTCTAAGTCAAAGTCTACTGACTCATGTACCACCCTCCCCTTTACGACGCCAAGGCGAGATCTTACAGTTGGTAAAAGGTTTGATTTTGTAGGTGAGATAATAATAAACTCAATATTTCTAGGTGGCTCTTCAAAAAGTTTTAAAAGGGAGTTTTGAGCCTCTTTTGTAAAACTAGTAGATCCCAGTATAAGATACTTTGTGTTTTGTTCACTTATGTAAGCCTCAGCTACAACAGCTTTTGCATGTTCAAGCTTAAACACATCCTCAACAAATGTCACAACCCTATGCGGGTGAAGTTTCTCTTTAAAACTCTCAGCTTCAGAATTTATATCTGAAGAGATCAGTATATGTCCACTAACTTGTGACATCTACCTCTCCAAACATTGCACCATTTAGGGAGAGTTCAAACAGGCGGTAAACCTGAAGTAGTTTTATATCTAGATGTTTGTCGTAGCTTTTTAGGCTAAAACTGTTTGCATAGTCCTCATCAAAGATCCAAAAGTAACTGTTTCCTTTTCTTTTAGCAATATCTGATCGTTTATCATCCCCACTACCTATGTACCAAAAAAAGTATTCACCCTTTAGAGATACATTTAACAAGTCCTCTATAATGTCGATCATATCGCCGCCACTTATGTTGTTAAAATGTGGATAAAGTGATTCTATACTTACTATTGGAACAGGTGGACGCTCAAGTCTGTCTGGGTTTATAGAGCTAAGTATGTACTCTTGAAACCACTTTCTTTTGTTGTCTGTTATTAGGACTATGGTTTTTCCACTAAGTACTTGTTCAAGTGCCAAAGCAGTTGCAGGTGTCCACTCAAATCTAAGCTCCTCTAACCAAGAAAAAGTAGCACCCTCACCGCGGATGGTGTCTAAACTCCATTGAGCAAAGTCTGCAATCTCTTCCATAAAACTACTTGTCTAACTCATATGCATCGTGTAGACCACGAACAGCAAGTTCAGCGTATTTTTCCTCTATAACCATAGATATTTTTATCTCTGAAGTTGAGATCATATTTATGTTTATGTTTTCGTTTGCCATTGTTTGAAAAGCCTTTGCAGCTACACCTGTGTGTGACTTCATACCAACACCCACTACTGATACTTTGCAGATGTTTTCGTTATATACATCATCTTCTAAATCGCCATCTTTTATAAACTCAGCGACTACATCTTTAGCATCAGCTAGGTCTCCAACTGGTACTGTAAAGTCAATATTTGTAGTACCACCATGTGCACGGTTTTGTATGATCATATCTACATTTACTTCAGCACTAGCTAGTTTTTGAAATATATCTGATGCAACC
>JBEPWC010000151.1:0-5386 GCA_041642615.1 Sulfurimonas sp.
AAAATTTAGACAGCGAATCTATGCAACAGTTGAAAACTTTATAAGATTGCTTAACTCTTTCGTTAAACTAACCTCCTCTTTAATCATCTTTGAGAACTCTTTTATAACTGATTCTATAGAGTTTTTTGTGTAATTAGAAAAAAGTGGCTTAAAGATGGTGTTAAAGATCTTTATGATCTTTATATCTGCCATAACTTGAGAATATATGTTTTTTCGTCTAAGTTTTACAGCTAATTTTTGATCATCTTGTGTGTAAGCAACATGAACTTGACCGATCGAAGCTGATGCGATCGGTTTTTGATCAAAACTTTTAAAACTATCCTCTTTAAAAGCCCTGCCATATATCTCCTTAAACTCTTTTTGTGTCATTGGTGGTAGAGAATCGTGTAGCTCTTTTAACTCATCAAGATACTCTTTGTCAAAAAAGTCAGATCTCGTAGCAAGAACTTGAGCTAGTTTAATAAAACTAGCACCAAGATCAACTATGACTTTTTTTAACTCCAGTGGTCTTAGTGGTGTTAAACCTAAAAAGCTTTTTTTCTTTTTGATCACTAGATAGATGGTCAGTAAAAAGGTAAATACTCTATATAGTCTAAGTGGCGAGTAGTACTTTAGATGCTGAATAAAAGAGTTTATTTTGAATCCTCTTTTAGCTTACGAAGGTCATCTTTAGTTGCCACTCCCAACTCATCTAAGACATCTTTGATCATAGATTTTAATTTTTCTTTTTGTTTACTCTCTTCCTCTTTTCCCCTAGTCTCAATAGACTCTAAGAAACTTTTAGCATCAGATGTTTTTAACTTACCCTGTTCTTCAAGCTTTTTAACCTCATCTTCAACTCTATCTTTTAAAACTGCCGCTGCACCTATACCAGTGTAGAGTAGATCTTTTAACATCACATATCCTTATATTGTAAGATTGTTATATTTTATCTTATTAATAGATACTTTGGTATAAGTTTTTTGTTTTTTTATCAGATCTTTAAACCGCACCCATAAGTTGTTTTGAACTCTGCCCTATTAACTCACACATCTCTTCGTAAGTTTTAGAGGTCTCTTTTAAATCAGCATCTAAAAGCTCATCATACATCTTTTCTATTTTTTCAGATGGGTTTAGTTTCTTCATGTCACCTTTTTCAAGATCAGCTACCTCAAGTAACTCATTCCAAACTGAGCTCTCATCTAACATAATAGCAGTAAATTCAACACCCTCGTAAGTGAAAGTACCATCGCCATCTAGGTCTGTGACATATAGTATATTTAGGCTATCAGCATTAAAAAAATCTTTGTACTTTTCAAACATAGGTTTAAAATGGTTAAAACTCTCTAACTCACACGCTAGTAGTTTGATCCCACTATCATCACTAACCATAATAACTTGTTTGAGTTGGATCTTTGGTGGTAGTTTTCTATCTGCTGATATCTGCTTGCCCTCTTCTACGATCAAAGCCCCTCTATAACCGTTTAAACCGTTATCTAAAACATCGTTAAAAGATGGTTGCCAATCTAGCTCATTGCTTTTTATATACTCCATAATCTTTGACATGGTATTCCTTATTTATGTTTTCATTTATTTGTAGATTCCATATACAAGTTTTATTCCTTAGAGTAGTTTAAAGTTGCAGTTATCTCTTCTAACTTTATATTTATTGTTAAATATATAACTTTTTAATATCTATATGCCTATTTTGATATAATTTTGTACTTATATTTTATCGAGGTTTGAATTGCGTTTTATTATACTTTTATTTTCAATATTTTTAACACTAAATGCCACTTCACTCTATGAAAAAGGTAAGAAGCTTTACAAACAAAAAGGTTGTGGTGGCTGTCATGGTGTAAGGCTTGAGGGGATGCACCGCTACCCCTACCTTGCTAACCGTGCGAAGGGTTTTTTGATCTATAAACTAAAACGTTTTCGCTCTAAAAAAGCAGATAACCAACAACAAGAGATGATGATCCCTTTTGCAAAAGGTCTGAGTGATCAGGATATTGAAGCTTTAGGTGTGTATATGAATGAGTATGTAGATGAAAATATGCAAGAGAGTTATGACTATAGTTTTAGTAGAGAGGGGGATGGCGGTTCATGAAAATACTTGTAAGTGCACTTGAACACTCGGCAAATATTCATCTAAAGTCCCTTAAAAATGAGCTAAAAGATGATGTTGAGATGGTTGGGATCTTTAGCAAAGATCTAGGAAGTCCGATCGTTGATCTCTCAGCTCTTGCTATCATGGGGATCGTAGACGCACTAAAAAAACTTCGCTTCTTTTTTAAACTAAAAGATCAGATGGTTGAGTTAGCAGAGGGAGTTGACAAAATTCTTCTGATCGACTCATCTGGGTTTAATCTGCCACTTGCAAAAGCATTGAAAAAAAAGTATCCAGATAAGGAGATCATCTACTACATACTACCTCAAGCATGGGCTTGGAAGAAAAAGCGTATACCTGTTTTGGCACGCACCATAGACACACTTGCTTCCATACTCCCCTTTGAACCAGCATACTATCCTAAAGAGGCAAACATAAGCTATGTTGGGCATCCGCTTTTAGATCAGATCACAAAGTTCAAAACATCTCTAAACAAAGATGTAAAAAAGATAGTTTTCATGCCAGGTAGCAGAAAGGGTGAAATCACAAGACTTATGCCAGTCTACAAAGAGGTTAGGAAAAAACTAGGTGTTAATGGCACATTGATCATACCTACAAACTTTTCAAAAGAGAAGATCGATGAGCTTTATGGAGATATAAGTGACTTTGAAGTGGTTCATGAGACTTACAATACACTCTATGAAGCAGACTTTGCTTTTATATGTTCAGGTACTGCTACACTTGAAGCCTCGATCATTGGTACACCTTTTATCCTTAGCTACATTGCTAACAAGATAGACTGGTTTATAGGGAGTCGCTTAGTAAAACTAGATCACGTAGGACTTGCAAATATAATGTTTGAAAAACACAAAAATAAAACTATGCACCCAGAGTTTTTACAAGAAAATGTAACAGTGGAGAATTTGATAAATGCTTACAACAACTACAAAAGAGATACATTTTTAAACGACTCAAAAGAGCTAAGGGCTTACCTTAAAAATGGTAGTTCTAAAAATGTAGCTGAGATGATCAAGAGATAGTGATCTCTGTGATCTCAGATGATGCACCTAGTCTCATAGGTGGTCCCCAAAAACCTGTCCCTTTGTTTATGTAGATCTGTGTGTTTTGATTATGTTGGTGTAGTCCACTTACATATGGCTGCTGCAGTCTCACAAGTGCTTTAAATGGGTAGAGTTGTCCACCGTGGGTATGTCCGCTAAGTATTAGATCAACTCCATTCTCTACATAGTTTACAAACCTTGGTTGGTGTGCTAAAAGTATGGTTGGGAAGCTTTTGTCTACACCTTCAAGTGCTTTATATAGGTCTGGTTTATGATGCTCTACACGGTATCCAAAAACATCATACACACCACTTAGATTAAAACCCTCTGAGTTTTTACCAATATATATATTTTCATTCTCAAGCACTATGATCCCAAGAGATTTAACAGAAGCTATGATCTGATCTACATTATGAAAGTACTCATGGTTTCCAACTACAAAATAAACACCATATCTGTTTTTTAGATTTTTAAGCTCATTTAGTGCTTCTTTTGCACGTGTTATCTCAACATCTACAAGATCACCTGTGATCACAACTATGTCTGGGTCTAACACATTTACACGCTCAACTATATTTTTTATAAAACCCTTATCAACGATCCCACCAATGTGTAAATCACTAAGTTGAGCTATTTTATAGCTTTTTTTAAGGTTTTTTAGCTTTATATCCACCTTTTGAGTCTCAATCACATTTGCTTCATATATAGCACGTGAGCTAACTGCAAAGGCTATTCCCAAAGATGAGATATCAAGAGATTTTTTAAAAAACTCTCTTCTGTTTTGCTGCATCGGGATTCTATCTAAAACAACCCTTGATAGATCATAAACTATAGCACTAAAAAAAAGTAAAAACAAAATTCCAATAGGAAGGGAGACTAAGAAGTAAAGCCAGTTTGGAAAGTCTATATAGTATCTTCCAGCTACATATAAAAAGATACCAAATAGATTTATATACAAAAAGATATCTAGATATTTTTTTGTTTCTTCACTTAGATGAAGTTTTTTAAAAAACCTTCTACTAATGTAGAGGTGTATTAAGATAAATACACCTACAAAGGCTATAAAAAAATATGGCATGTCTATACTACATGGAGTTTAGATGCTCTACAAACTTTTTAGGTTCTATAAAACCAACTATGGTTTTTGAGTTTAAAACTTCGCCATTTTCAGAGAAAAATATGATAGCAGGTGGTCCAAAAACTCCATACTTTGCACTTAAGTTTTTCTCCTCTTCACCATTGTCGGTTATGTCAGCTTGGATCAAAACAAACTCATCCATTTTAGCTTTTACAGCTTCATCTGAAAACGTAACGCTATCTAACTCTTTACAAACAGCACACCACTCAGCTGTAAAATCTAGCAGTATCTTTTTGCCCTCATATTTTTGAAGCAGTAGATCAAGCTCAGCTATACTTGTAACTTTTTCAAACTCAGGATGGTTATTTTTAGACAATACAGCTGTTTGCATACCAGCAGAAGCAAATCCATTCAAAGGTTTACTTAAAGAGTTTGAACCGCTTAACACCCCTATAAAAAGAGTAACTGAATAGATAAATATGATCATTGCAATTGTTTTTTTAACGTGGTGGTGCGATTTTTCATGATCAAATAATCCAAGAAAGTAAGCAAAACCAATACCTGTAAATGAATAAGCAAGCATCACTATGTAGCTATCTAGGATACGATCTAACATCCAGATAGCTATGATGATCATAGTTACACCAAAAAAAGCGTTTACTAAAGTCATCCATTCGCCAGGTTTAGGCATAAATTTACCAGCACTTGTACCTACAAAGATCAGCGGAATCCCCATACCAAGACTCATAAAGAACAAGGCTGCCCCACCTATCACTGCATCACCCGTTTGTCCTATGTAGACTAGTGCACCTGCTAGTGGAGCTGCTACACATGGTCCAACGATCAAAGCAGATAGAAACCCCATAACAGCTACACCCATAAAGCCACCCTGTTTCTTACCAGCTCTACTTACTTTGTTTACAACGCTATCTGGGACTTTTAACTCGTAAAAACCAAACATTGAAAAAGCAAGTGCTATAAATATACCTGCAAAAGCTACAATCACATAAGGGTTTTGAAGTGCTGCTTGGAGATTTGCACCAAAAAGACCAGCTAGAACACCAGCTATTGTGTAAGCGACGCTCATAGCAAGAACATAAACAATTGAGAGTCTAAAAGCCTTGCAATGCTCTTGGTTTTTACACTGAGACACTATAA
>JBEPWC010000152.1:0-5370 GCA_041642615.1 Sulfurimonas sp.
CTCTATATCAAAATATTTATCTTCAAATTCTTTTTCACAAACACTACATTTATGCATCTAGTAAACCTCTTTACGATGCCCAATACGAACAACTAATATTATAAGTTCTTCATCTTTGACTTGGAAAATAACACGATACTCTTTTATGCGTAATCGAAATTTACCTTTGTATTCACCTTTTAAAGCTTTTATATTATTTTTTAAAACATCTGGATTCTCTGTAAGAAGTATAAGCTTTTCTTTAATGCTTTTTTGAGCTACTATATCTAACTTTTTAAGCTCTTTTTTTGCACTATTTAAAAAACTTAATGCATACATACACTAAAGACCTAACTCTTTAAAAACTTCTTCAGCAGGAACTGTTTTTTCCTTACCATTTTCTAAATCTTTTAATCTTTTATCAGCTAATTTTTCATCAAGTGAATCAAAATACATGCTAAGAGCTTTTTCTACTATATGACTTTTCTTCTCATTTAGCTCAGTTGATACATAGTTTAATTCATCTATTATAAAATCAGATACAGTAAATGTACTTCTTATTTTATGCATTTCCTACTCCTTTTCATACAATTATATGAACAATTATACATAAAGTCATCTTGAAAGTAAATCTTTTAAAGATATGTGTGGATCTTTACCCTCTAAAAGTTCATAAACTTCTTTGGCTATTGGAAGATACAGATCTTTATAGTTTGCTATTTTATATAGAGCATATGCAGTACCGATCCCCTCTGCTACCTCACCTAATTCATCTAAAATCTCTTCTTGATTTTTTCCATTTGCTATTCCTAGACCTACACGAAAGTTCCTGCTCATATTTGAGCTGGCAGTTAAAAAAAGATCACCTGCTCCGCTAAGACCATTAAAAGTATCTTCTTTTGCCCCATAAGCAAGCCCAAATCTTGTCATCTCTACCAATCCACGAGATATCAAAGACGCAGCAGCATTTTTTCCTAGCTCAAGACCTTCACAAATACCTGCGGCTATAGCAATAACATTTTTATATGAACCTGCAATCTCTGCTCCTACAACATCTTTTGATGTATATGTTTTTATAAAACTTGGAAACTTCTCTGCAAAATCCATAGCTAACTCTTCATTAAGCGAGTTAACAACAAGTGCAGTAGGAAGTGACTTTTTAACCTCTGTAGCAAATGAGGGACCAGATAAAAATGCTATATTTTTATCTGGTACATACTCCTTAAAAATATCATTTAAAAATCGCCCGGTTGAAGCTTCAATCCCTTTAGCTACTACCAAAATTTTTTGTCCATTAAACTTAAAATTCTCCTCTAGCCATTTTCCAACCTGTTGAGCAGGAATAGCCATAATGATATACTCACATTTTAAAGCATCTTCTAAAGGTACAAAGTTTGGCAGATCGCGAGGCGAGCGAGAGGTTATAACTACATCGTTTTTCTCACTAAATGCATAAGCTAATGCACTCCCCCACTTACCTGCTCCAATCACTCCAATTGACTTCACATCTACTCCCTATTTTTGATTCAAATTCTATAATATCTTGATCATATCCAACTACGATTAATATATCACCTATTTTTATCTCTTGGTGTTTTGCTTTAGATGAGTATATAAAACTTGAATTTACATCATCTTGCATTATCGATAAAACGACAATCCCATACTCTTCGTTCCATTTAATATCAAAGGGTGTTTTTCCTATAAAATCTGCCTCTTTTTCAATTACAACCTGTGCAATTTTAAGTTCACTCTTTTCATAAAGTATATCGTGCATAACCTTAGTAACTATTGGTTTTGTAAGAATATCTGAGATCATCTGTGCAGTTGTTTGGATCAGAGGTATAACTTTGTCTGCACCAGCGAGTTTTAGCTTTGAAGCACTCTCTTTATTTTTACAAAAAGCTATAATGTTTAAATCTTTAAATGTAGCCCTAAGTGAGAGCGTTAAAAAGATATTTGTAGCATCATCCTCAACTACACAAAATGCTACAGAGTTTTGCATATCAAACTCTTTTTCTAAGTAGCTCCAATCATCGCTTAGATCAAACTCTTTAGCTTTTTCTGACTTTTCTAAACTAAAAAATTCAACCTTGCTGTACTTAAATGATATGTTATCTGCTATCTCTAAAGCGTATTCGTTATACCCAAACACTATAGCTGCACCTGTTTTATCTATTATTTTTTTCATCTTACAACATCTTCTTTTGAAGTGATCTTATAAACTCTCGTATAAAAGCCGTATTTCCTATAACTATAAGAAAATCACCAAGCTCAATCTTGGTCTGTTTTTGTGGATTAAAAATAAAATGGTCCTCATTTTTTTTCCAAATACCCAAAAGTACAACACGGTACTTCTCATTTTGAAGCTCTTCTACAGTCTCAAAATGGTTTGTGATCTGTTTTGTTACTAAGATCTCATCCATATCTACACCTGAATACTCGTTTCTTAAAGCGTGTATAACCTCAAAAGCAACTGGTTGACCTACAAACTCTTTAGCTACCATACCAACTAGATCTTTTGAGTAAATAACCTCGTTTGCTCCAGCTATTTTTAGTTTTTCTTTATGTACACTTTCTGTTAATGTTGAGAGTATATAAAGGTCTTCATGCATAGATCTTAATGTAAGTATAGTATAAACATTTTCAACATCACTTTGGCGAAGTGCTAAAACAGCTTTTACATGTTTAGAGAGATCTATGTTTAACTTTCTATAGCTCTCAACCTCACCTGGATCAAAGTTGAGTGCTTCATATCCATCTTTTTTTGCTTGTTTTATGCGTGACTCATCTTCGTCTAAAACCAGTATGTCAAACCCATTTTTTTTAAGTACTTTTGCCACCTCACTAGCTATACTTTCATACCCACATATAAGATAAAACGACTTGTGTTTTGAGACATTGTCAATACTTCTCAACTCTTTCATCTCATCTAGTTTCTCTGTAAATGCAGACACGACAAGCGATGTAGTGAAAGCCAAAACCGATATCCCCGATACGATCACAAAAAGTGCTACTACACGCCCTGCATCTGTAACAGCTGTCACATCTCCATAACCAACTGTAGATATAGTTACAATAGACCAGTAAAGTGCATCAAAAAGAGTATTAATAGGTGATTCTGGATTATTTGCCTCCATAACATACACAAGTACTGATGAGACAAAGATCACAATAGATGCAAATGTTAAAAGTGTTAAAAATTCAAACTTTTTAGTTGCAATAACCGACACAAATGTTTGAAAACTTTTAGCATAGCGAAATAGCTTAAAAACCCTAAACAACACTAAAAGACGAAGCAGTCTTAACTGGTGGAAAAATGGAAGGATCGCTAAAAGATCTATAATAGCTTTTATAGAAAAGATATATTCAAACTTTTTTTTGGCTATCTTTAGAAAAGCTCTTGAGAGTTTAAGGTCTCTGTTTAGTAAAAGATCATGCTCATTTTGTTCTATGATCTCTTTTGTAATACTACTGTAAACCCACATCCTAAGTATATACTCAATCAAAAAAATAAATGAGATCACCAAGTTGTTAAAAAACAGCCAAAAAGGCTCCACATCCTTTTTAACATCTTTTATAAGGATGTAAACACTTATAAAAATAAGTGTTATCATAAAAGCGTCAAAGTATTTTTTTAACTTGTAGTTATCATTTTCAAGAAAGTTATAAAAAAACTTTTTTGTGTTGTTGTAGTTTTGTGATTCATCTATAGCGTAGGATAGTTTTACAATGGCCCGGCTTATGATGTTCATAAACCCTAACCTAGCTTTGCTTTTAAGATCTCATTCACCGCTTGTGGACTTGCAGTACCTTTACTTGCTTTCATAACTTGACCTACAAAAAAGCCAAATAGTTTCTCTTTACCGCCTTTGTACTCTGCAACTTTCTCAGGGTTTGCATCTATGATCTCATCACACATTGCTTCGATCGCACCTGTGTCAGTTACCTGTTTTAGTCCTAGTGCATCGATCACAGCATCTACTTCAAGGTTTTCCTCAACAAGTTTGTCTAAAACCTCTTTTGCAGCTTTTCCACTGATCGTCTGATCCTCTATGCGTTTAACAAGAGTTGCAAGTTTTTTAGCATCTACGTGAGTATTTGTGATCGTAACATCACCCTTTAAACGAGCAAGAAGTTCAACTGTCAACCATGTAGTTGCATTTTTTGCACTTATACCCTCTTGCATCATAGTCTCAAAATAGTGTGCCATCTCAACGCTTGATGTGATCACACCTGCGTTATACTCATTCATACCGTACTCTTTTACAAATCTGTCACGCTTCTCATCAGGAAGCTCTGGGATCTTAGAGTAAAGCTCAAGCATCTCATCTGTAGCTTCTACTTTTAAAAGATCAGGCTCTGGAAAGTAGCGGTAATCTGCAGCTTCCTCTTTACCACGCATAGAGCGTGTTTCGTTTTTGTCTTGATCGTATAGTCTTGTTTCTTGAAAGATCTCTTCTTCATAAAGCCCATCTTCCCAAGCCTCAGTTTGGCGTTGAACCTCAACCTCTATAGCTTTTTGGATAAACTTAAAAGAGTTAATGTTTTTGATCTCAACACGTGTGTAGAGTTTTTCATCGCCATGTGGACGGATAGATACATTTACATCTACACGAAAACTTCCCTCTTGCATATTTGCATCACCTATATCAAGGTAGCGGATGATCGAATGGAGTTTTTTAAGGTAGAGTACAACCTCCTCAGCACTACGCATATCTGGTTCTGAAACTATTTCCAAAAGCGGAGTACCAGCACGATTTAGATCAACTTTTGAGATATCTCCATCGTGGATATTTTTACCAGCATCTGCTTCTATGTGAGCACGATTTATGCGGATAGTTTTGTGAGTACCGTCTTCGAAGTCGATCTCTAGCTCACCGTGTTCAACTACAGGTGTGTATAACTGAGTGATCTGATAAGCAGATGGGCTGTCTGGGTAAAAGTAAGACTTTCTATCAAAGTAAGACGTTTTGTTTATGGTCGCATCAACAGCTGTTCCAAACATGATCGACTTGTGTAGTACCTCTTTGTTAAATACTGGGAGTGCACCTGGAAGTGCTAGACAAGTTGGACATGTGTTTGTGTTTTGTTTATGGTTAAAACTCGTAGGACACGAGCAAAAAAGTTTAGTTTTAGTGTTTAGTTGTACATGGACTTCAAGCCCTATAACTACTTCAAACATAGATTTCCTTAAAAGTGTTTAGATAATTAGGGACGATTTTATCTAAAACTAGCTTATTTTTTTCTATCGTGAATAGATACTACGTTTAAGTAACAATATGTTCTTTTAATACGCTATATGACAGTTAACACACATTTTTGTTCAAATAACGGCTAAAAAAGTATTAAATATACATATTTTTCTTAAGTTTATGAGCTTATTTTTCA
>JBEPWC010000153.1:0-5367 GCA_041642615.1 Sulfurimonas sp.
TCTAACACCTAAGATGCTCAAATACTCTTTAGCACCCATCATTGTAACACTTGTTTTGATGTATATTTTGTTTTTTGTAATAGCTGGGATCGGAGCTGATCAAATAGGGCAAATGCATATACAAGCCGAGCAGACAACTATGCAAAACGGAGTTGAGCATACAGATAGTTTAGATGCATACCTTGAGGGAACTGAGATCATGCAGTTTCTTTTAAGCTACAGTGCTACTGCTTGGATCGCTACATTTTTGATCTATGTGATTGGTGGATTTTTGACACTTTATGCGTCTATATTTATAGCGATCATTGTGATCGGGTTTTTAACCCCATATGTGCTTAAAGAGCTTCAAAAAAGACACTATGAAGATGTAGAATTTATTGGTTACTCAAACATAGTAACTGCCCTACTCTCTGCACTAAAATGGACAGGTATTATGATATTACTTTTTATCGCTCTGATCCCATTTTACTTTATACCTTTTTTAAACATCATAGCTTTTAACTTTCCTCTTTACTACTTTTTTCACAAGATGCTAAACTACGACATTGCAACAACTATAAATACAAAAGATGAAGCACAAGAGATCAGATACAAAAACAAAAGTATGCTTCGTATAAAAACCTTACTGCTTTATCTTTTAAGTCTGATCCCATTTGTGATCTTTTTCACAACTGTATTTTTTGTGATCTACTTAGGGCACACTTACTTTTTAGAGACCAGAAAACTAAGGCTAAAAAATGATTCGCTTCCTTCTTCTAATTAGTCTGTTTACAACTTCTATCTTTGCATCAGAAGCAGATGAGATAGTAAAAAAGTTAGACAAAAACTTTCGTGGTGAGAGTATATATATGAAGATCACCATGAACATAAAATCGCTTCGCCATGAACGCACCATAAAAATGAAGACCTGGGCAAAAGGTAAAGACAAAAGTTTTGTAAAGATAATATTTCCTCCACGTGACAAAGGGATAACTTTTTTAAGTTTAGATAACGAAATGTGGAACTATGTTCCAAAGATAGAGCGGATCATAAAAATTCCACCAAGTATGATGCTTCAAAACTGGATGGGTAGCGATATAAGCAATGATGACATGGTAAATCAAAGCTCAATTGTAGATGATTATAATGCAAAAATTTTAAAAAAAGACGGTCATATTACTACTATTGAACTTAGTGCAAAAGAGGATGCACCAGTAGTATGGGGTAAGATCATCTCTAAAATAGACACAAGGTACTACGTAAGTTTAGAAGACATCTTTTATGATGAATATGGCGAGAAGATAAGAGTTTTTACATACAAAGATGTAAAAAAGTTTGGAAAGTACTACATGCCAACTATTTGGGAGATCCAACCCGTGGATAAGAAAGACAACCTTACTACCATGATAGTTGAAGATGTAGAATACGATTTAGAAATCTCCGATCAGTATTTTAAAAAATCAGCTCTTAAGCGCTTTAGCAGATAAGGTTTATGATGTTATGGCTGGCAATTAAAAACATACTCTTTTATAAAGGTCGCTCAATTACAACCTTTATACTTACATATTTTTCAGCCACTCTATTTATTGTATATGTAGCTTTTATGGACGGCTCTCATATCTCAATGCTGCATAACTCCCTAAAAGTATATACAGGCTCAATACAGATCTATCAAAAAGACTACCGTGATGAGGGCGGATATGATTATCTGATCTATGACAATAAAAAGATTACAGATATTTTAGATAAAACAGAGGGTATAAAATCATATACCTCACGTATAGAGACATTTGGTATAGCCTCATCAGACGATGAGTCCTCTGCTATGATGCTAACGGGTGTAGACTTTGAGCGTGAGAGTAAAATAAGTGAGTTAAAAAATGCCCTTGTAGATGGTGAGTATAATTCAAAAGGGAATTGTCTTTATATTGGTGCTGATCTTGCAAAAAAACTAGATGTGGTTGTAGGTGATAATGTAAGTTTTGTAGGCAGTGCAGTTGATTACTCTTTTGCGGCTGATAATTTTAAAGTGTGTGGTACTTTTAAAACTGGTATGTATGAGTTTGACAGTTCATCTGCTTTTTTAAACAGAGAGTACTTTGATGAGCTGTTTTTCTCCAAAAACACATCATCATACATAGTCTTAAATGTGGATGATCTAAATAACAACGATCATGTAGCTGAATCAATAAGAGAAAAGCTTGATCCAAACTATCGTTTATATACATGGCAGGAACTTATGAGTGCTATGGTTGAAGCTATGGAGGTTGATAGTATATTTGGATATATATCTATGAGTCTATTTTTTATAGTTATATTTTTTGTGATCTTAATATACGGCTTTATAAATGTTAGTTCACGTATAAAAGAGTTTGGAGTTTTAAAAAGTATAGGTCTAAGCAATACCAGAATAGATAAACTTCTAGTCTATGAGATGCTGATTCTAAGTCTATCAGCTCTTTTTTTAGCGACCCTCAGCGGAGGGTATACGGCTTACTTTTTTGAACTAAACCCTATTGTCATAGAGGGGATGAGTGAGTTATACAAAGATTATGGGATCATATCCGATAAAATTCCGACACGCTTTAGTCTTTTTACTATATCATGGAATGTTGGGTTAATACTTATACTAAATCTTTTAAGTGTAGTTTATCCGATCATCTACTTAAGAAGATTTAATCCTATAGAGGCTATGCGTCATGTTTAAAACAATAATTTCATTGGCTTTAAAAAATGCTTTTTTAAGACGTATACGTGCTGGTTTACTTGTTTTGATGATAGCTGTAAGTATGAGTGTTATGCTCAGTATTGAGGGTTTATATGATGGCATGAGTGCAAGTATGATTGATAAGTCTCTTAGAAGTGACAGCGGTGAGATAACAATCTTCGCTGAGAACTACAGACTAAAAAATGATTTTAAATACTCCATAAAAAATGCTTCAGAGATAAAAAAAGAGCTTGAAGAACAAAACGGTGTTAAAAGTGTGGTTACAAGACTTAAAGTGAGTGGTTTGGCTGGAAGTGCAAAGGCCTCTTATCCATCTGATCTTATCGCGGTTGATTTTGAGAATGAAGAAAATTTTGGAGAGTTCAGTGAGTTTATAAAAGAGGGAGATTTAAACCTTGGCAAAAATGGCTGTGTGATCGGTAAAGAGCTGGCAAAAAACCTAAAACTTCGTCTAAACTCAAAAGTGATCTTCACTTCAAGAGACTCAAACAACAACATAGTCTCAAAACTTTTTCGCATAAAAGCGATAGTCCAAACTACAAACATAAATATAGACAACAAAGCTATTTTAGCACCAAAAGAGGATGTTTATAAACATGTAGGAGTCGATCCAAACTTTGCTACACAAATAGCTATAAGGACAGATAACCCAGAACTCGTAAATAGTATAAAAAAGAGATATTCCTCTCTTGATGTTATGAGCTTTTGGCAATACAATCCACTTCTTACACAGATGCAAGAGAGTATGGTTATATTTAACTCAATAACTTTTGGGATCGTTATGGGTGTTGTATTTATAGGGATTTTAGGTGTTATGTATGTATCTATACTAGATAGAATTAGGGAGTTTGGGATCATGCTTGCTGTTGGGTATGGATATAGACATGTAAGAATTCAAGTTATGCTTGAAGCTTTAACACTTGGGCTGATTGGTTTTATATTTGGCAGTATACTTAGTATAATTTTTCTTTACTACTTAAATGTATACGGCCTAGATATGAGTGAATTTTCAGATGGTTTTGCATCGTTTGGAATGAGCAGTATTTTATATGCAGAGGTAAAATTTAGCTACTTCAGTTCGACTTTTTTTGCGATCATTATCGCTTCTATTTTAAGTATACTACTACCACTTAGAAAAATCAAAAAACTCAATCCTGTAGATGTTATAAAGGCTGAATCATGATAAAACTAGTAGGTGTAAACAAGTACTTTTTTAAAGGTGAACAAAGAGAGGTTCATGCACTTCGTGATGTAAACTTAGAGATAAAAGATGGCGAATTCCTTGCTCTTAGCGGATCATCAGGTTGTGGTAAAACAACTCTGCTTAATGCAATAGGTGTTTTGGACACTATAGACTCAGGAGAGATCTACTTAAACGATAAAGAGATAGCAAACTTGGATGAGAGAGATAAGACACTTATCCGTTTATATGAGATAGGCTTTGTTTTTCAGGCTTATAACCTAATCCCCGTTTTAAATGTTAGAGAAAACATAGCATTCATTATGAAGATGCAAGGCTTAGAACAAAAGTTCATAGATAAAAGAGTAGAAGAGTTAGCAAATATTCTACGTATTAAAGACAAACTAGAAGAGCTTCCATCACTTCTAAGTGGTGGTCAACAACAACGAGTGGCAGTTGCACGTGCAGTAGCAAGTAAACCAAAGTTCATTTTAGCAGATGAGCCAACAGCAAACTTAGACTCTAAAAACTCTAAAACTCTTATGGACATGATGAGAGAGTTAAATAAAAAAGAGGGGATCACGATAGTGTTTGCCTCACACGACGAGATGGTTGTAAACGCTGTAGATAAAATAATAAGACTTGATGATGGAAAAATTATATAGACTTTTTTTAACTTTAACACTTTTTGCAAGCTACACTCATGCAGAAGTAAGTTATACACTAGAAAACTCAAACTTCAATATAAATAATAGCGCATTCACATATAACTACGATAGACTCAGACTAAACCTAAACTACAACCAAAATGAATACTTTGCAAAAATAATAGCTGATGGTGTCAACTACTACTCAAAGAGCTTTACAGATTCTGCAGAATTTGCTTTTTATGAGAGTATAAAGTCAGATACTCCATTTTCAACTCAAACTAGGTTTAAAGACTATGGAGACGGCAGAGCCTATGCAAAAGTTTATAGAGCTTATGGTGGATATGATGATGGTAAGAACCGTGTTGTATTAGGTCTGCAAAATATTACTATGGGTGTAGGAAGGTTTTGGAATCCAACAAACCTGTTTAATCCAAAAAATATATATGCCTTAGAGCCTGATGAGACTTTTGGTGTTATGGCACTAAGTTTTACCAGATACATAAATGACACAACTTCCATAAATGTTGTAAGTTCCATTAAAGAGGATGAGAGCCTAAAATACGCCCTTAGATACAAAACTTTTTTAGAGTATGCAGATATGGCACTTGATCTTATATATAGCGACACAACAAAAATGATCGGTTACGAGATCGAAGCAAACCTTTTTGATACTGGAGTTGAAGTAAGAAGTGAAGGAGCTTATATAAGTTCAAGGCTAAATAACACTACAGAAGATGTTGATCTTTCTCAGGCTATTTTAGGGGCTGACTATGGTTTTGTAAATGGAATAAAACATTGCACTAGAGGCTTTATACTCTTCAGAAAAGTTT
>JBEPWC010000154.1:0-5329 GCA_041642615.1 Sulfurimonas sp.
CGGCTTTTTTAGGTTTTTCTGGGCGAACTAAACACAAACCATCATCATCTTTTGCCGCAAGCAACATACCTTCAGATAACATCCCCATAAGTTTTGCAGGTTTTAGATTTGCAACTACACAAACTTGAGTATCTACAAGCTCATCAGGTGAGTATGTCTTTTTGATCCCCGCGACGATCTGCTTATTTACTCCATCACCAAGGTCTACTTGCAGCTTTAGTAGCTTTGAGCTTTTTGGTACAGCTTCGGCTTCTACAACAGTTCCCACCTTTAGCGAGGTCTCAAAAAACTGACCGATCTCTATTAAACTCTCTTGTGCGATATCCTCTTTTGGTGCATCATCACTTGATGGTTTATTTGGCTCTTGCTCAGGAGCTTCTGGCATTAAAGGCTCATCAATACTCGGAAAAAGAGGGTCTATTTTATTGATATTAAATAATTTTAATAGTTTTTTATCACAGACTAGCTCTTTATAGCTTTCATTATTTATTTCAAATTCAAGTGCATCTGCAACTTTTTTAGCAGTACTAGGCATAACAGGTGATAGCATAATAACAGCTTTTGCAAGTACATTTGCAACAAGTGCAACAGTAGCTAGAGCCTCATCTTTTCTATCCTCTTTCATCTTCACCCAAGGTTCATGTTCTGTTATTGCACTATTTCCAATAGCAAAAAGTTTCCACAACTCTTCAAGGTATCTGTGAGTTTGCAAGGATTCCATGAAACCATCTAGAGAATCAAGCACCTCATTCATCTGAGTCAACTCTTTTGAGTGGTATTTCTCTACATCTTTGCTATCGATCTCAAAGTCTGAGTATTTTCCACTCATACCAATAATACGGTTAAGAAGGTTTCCAAGATCATTGCTAAGTTCAGAGTTCATACGATCAATCAAAGCACGTTGAGAAAAGTCTCCATCTTGCCCAAAAGGGACTTCACGAAGCATAAAATATCTAAGGTTTTCATACCCATAAGCATCTGCGACTTTTCTAGGCTCTACTACGTTTCCTTTTGATTTACTCATCTTTTCACCATCGCGAGTCCACCAGCCGTGTGCACCTATGGTTTTTGGAAGTGGAAGATCTAGACTCATTAAAAATGCAGGCCAATAGATCGCATGAAAACGTAAAATATCTTTTCCTACAAGTTGCTTTGAAGCTGGCCAGAAGTCCATGTTTTTTTCATCACTCCCATATCCAAGTGCTGTTATGTAGTTGAGTAAGGCATCTAGCCACACATACATAACATGCTTGTCATCATTCATCGATTTTGGCATATGAACACCCCAGCTAAAAGATGTACGTGTAACTGAGAGATCACGAAGTCCACCTTTTACAAAGTTTACAACTTCACTTGTACGAGATTTTGGCATTATAAACTCTGGATGACTCTCATAGTAGTCTAGTAATTTTTGTTCATAGTTTGATAGTCTAAAAAAATAACTCTCCTCTTTAACAACATTTGTACTACGCCCACAATCTGGACAAAACTCACCATCTACTAGTTGAGTTTCAGGAAAAAAGGTCTCACAACTTACACAGTAATGACCCTCATAAAAATCTTTGTAAATATCACCTTTTTCATACATCTTCATAAATGCTTTTTGAACACCTACCTTATGTTCTTCATCCGTTGTACGGATAAACCTGTCGTAAGATATTTCAAACTCATCCCAAAGGTTTTTAAATGTAGCACTGATCTCATCAGCAAAGGCTTGAGTGTCTTTGTTGTTTTTTTGAGCAGACTCTTCTATCTTTTGACCATGCTCATCAGTTCCTGTTAAAAAGTAAGTCTTTTTACCTTTTAGTCTCTCATACCTAGCAATAGAGTCAGCTATAAAAGTAGTGTATGCGTGACCTATGTGTGCTTCACCGTTTACATAGTAGATTGGGGTAGTTATATATTTACTCAATTCTTATCCTATCATTTATTTTTTATTTTGTTATTTTATCTAATAAATCTTATATAAGATTTTAAAACTCAAAGCCACCGGTATCTCCCTTGGACATACTGTTGTATACTGAATTTACATAATCATCTCTAAGTTCACACTTTAAAAAATGTTCACATTTACTACAAGACTCAAGAGCATTTTTTTGCTGACATTCTTTTATCTTTTTGATCATCTCATCAAGATGCAGTTCAAACTTGTCAAACTCTTGTATGCTAGTTTCTTGCATAAACTTCTTTGACTCTCTTTATCTCTTCGTTTGATCCAAAAAAACATGGTGATGTATCGTGTATGTTTGAAAAGCCAAGTGTCATTAGATCACGCTCTCCATCGATCGCATCTCCACCTGCAAGCTTATAGATAAACGCAAATGGAAAAACCTCAAAAAGTCTACGCAATTTTCCATCTGGCTTATCACTTGTAGATGGATAAGAGAACAGACCACCACCTTTTAATAAGATCTGGTGCAGATCCGGAACCATCCCGCCTGAGTATCTAAGGCGGTAACCCTCTTTAAAAAAGCTATCTACCAGCTCTTTGTGGTATGGAGGCCAGTTTTGTTGAGTCCCACCTGGTGCATTAAGATTGCCTTTGTCTTTTAAGCGGATCTCTTTTATAAACTCCCAGTTTTCACCCTGTAGTAAGTGTAGTTTAACCTTATTGTGAGCAAAAACCATCTCAACTCTTGGTCCATGAACAACATAGCATGATGCAACCATGTTTTCAGCCCCAAAAGCACCCTCGTAGATACCATATATAGTCCCCACACTCAAGTTAACATCTATAAGTGATGAACCATCAAGTGGATCGTAGGCTATAAAGTACTTGCCATCTGTGTTTAATTCAACTTCATGCTCTTTTTCTTCACTTGCTAGTGTGTTTACAGTTGGGACGTGTGAAAGTTCTTCTTCTATGATCATATCACACTTAATATCAAGTTGTAGCTGAGTCTCGCCAGAGCTATTTGCTTGGTTTGAGTAGCCTATATCTTTAGTGTCTATCGCCTCTTTAATTCTCTTTGCACTTCTTTGAATCGCTTCAAATATATCTGTCATCTACACTTCCTTTGAGTTTTTAAGTATCCAAGATATTACATCTTCTGGTTTGTTTAGGTTTAATATTGAGACATCTTTTGGGATGTTGTTTTTTTCATAATCTACTGCTAGGTCTGTTGCTAATGCATCCATATATGGAAAGTAGTCCGCATCTAGAGAATCTCTAAAAACAGCTATTCTTGGCAATGGAAGACTTTTTAGCCCCTCAACTAGCAATATGTCAAATTTATCAAAGAGCTTTATCATATCGTCTAACTCTTTTTGTCTTTGTGAGAAATATGTTGTGCGAGTAGGGGATGTAACGATCACTTCCGCTCCAGTATCGCTAAACTTATAACTATCTTTGCCCTCTACATCAAACCTAGCTTTATCACTTGGATCGTGCTTTATTATAGCTACCTCTTTTTTATACTCATGTATAAGTTTTCTAGCAACTTTTAGTATAAGTGTGGTTTTTCCGCTATTTGATGGCCCGGTAAATGCAACAGCAAGTCTTTTATTCAATATTATATCTTTTTTTAAAATTCAAATGGATTATACAAAAGAAAAGTTTAACAAGTTATAATTTTGGCATGAAAACCATATATATTTTATCAATACTTTTTATTATAAGCGGATGTTCAAGCAAAAATGCATTTTCAAACTTTGAACTTAGTAAAGCTCAAGAGCTTAGTCTACAAAGTTTTAAAAGGGTAAAGCTTATAAGCAACGATCAGGTGGTAGGTACATTTTCTAGTATATACCTAAACGAAGTCTACCCACAAAGGTTCAATCAAAGTGAATACTTTTTAATATATGTATACATGAAAGATTCAGAAGTTGATTACAAGTTTAAACTAAACTCAAAACAACTATTAAAGATCAAAGAACTTGAACACTACAACAGGTTTACACCACTTACAAGAGAGAGTAGTAAATGGAGTAGATATTATTTAGTATCATTCGAGCAACAGGGCAATAGTTTAAATTTAGAACTACATTCAGGTAGCTCTAAATTATCAACAATAAACTATAAAAAAAGCGAGTACTGATCTGGTCTTAGAGTGTTTTTAAGAGTGAACTTAAAATAACTATGACAACTTGAAGTGCAATAATGATGATCAAAGGTGCTAGATCGATCCCTCCAAAGTCAGTTCTCATACTTTTTCTAACAACTTTATATGCGGGCTCAGTTATTCTATGTAAAAACTGAACTATCGGGTTGTATGGATCTGGGTTTACAAAACTTATTAGAGCTGCAATGATCACCACCCATATATACACATTTATAAGCGTTATTAAAATTCCACCTAAGCCTGTAACTATTTCAACTAATACATTCATTTAGCAATCTCCCCTATATAGTTTTTTATATATTTATATATTTTTTCAGTATCTGGACCAGTGTCTGTACCAGTTAGTACAAAATACAAAGGTTTACCGATCTCCTCCTCACTAAAACCTGACTTTTTTTCTATGTAAGATAAAAAGTCGTCATAGCTTTCAATATGAGGTGCATCTTTTATTATTTTTATTATATCATTAGCTTTATCAGAAAACTCTTTTGGGAACTCCCTTTTTGCAAAAATTGTTTCAATTTTAGTTTTCAGCTCTTTTGTAGTTGTTATATCTTCAAGATAAACACGAGCCAACTCACCAATCTCAGCATCTGCAAAACCAACATAGCGTGATAGCTCTTTAGAATCTAGATTTTTTAGATGTTGATGGTTTATATCTTTTAGATCGTCTAGGTTAAACTCAACAGGGGAGCGATCTATGCTTTTAACATCTATAAACTTTAGAGCTTCATCTAATGTAAAGATCTTAGTTGGAGTCTTATAGGAGATTGATAACAGATAGTTAATGATCGATTGAGGTAAAAAGCCTTGTTCTAAAAGTGACTTTATGCTTACTGATTTTGCATCTAAAACAGATGGTATATGGATATATTCAATATCTTTTTCATATCCTAACGACCTTCTTGCATGGATCTGCTTTGGTGTTGAGTCTATATATTTTTCATCTCTGATCACAACACTTATATCGCTAAGCATATCATCTATAGCTACTGCAAAATCGTGCGTCGAAGTTTTGTCTTGGTTTAAGATAACAAAACTATCAACATCATCTGGTTTAAAAGAGATTATATCTTCTTTTGGTCTGTTAATCCTTATTCTAAAAGGACTTGTGTTATCTATTACAAGTTCTGCTGGGAGGTTTTTACATGCATCATCGTAGCAGTATCTCTTGTGCGCTTCTTTGGCTTCTTGTTGCTTTTTAGCTAGCCATTGATCTGAACAAAAGCAGCTAAAAGCCATCTTTTCATGTAAGAGCTGTAGTGCCA
>JBEPWC010000155.1:0-5344 GCA_041642615.1 Sulfurimonas sp.
AGTGCAAAAGCAGAATCTATGAAGCTAAGCTACCCTTTTACAAAGTTTATAGTGGATAAAAAAAGCTACAAGATTCTGGGTTGTCATATGGTGGGTCCGCAAAGCTCTACAATGATCCACCAAGTTCTTTCTGTTATGCACATAGACAACGACATAAGACATCTAAAAAATATGCTCTACATCCACCCTGCCCTTAGTGAGTCTTTGCTCCCTGCTGCAATTATTACTATTAAAAAGCTAAAGAGTAAAAGCTCCTAAGAGTAAGTATGGGAGTAGTCAATGGCAGGCAAGACGTCTTTGTAGTGTTTAAAAACAGAAGCTATCTCATCTTTTACGCTTGAGATATCGTACTCTTTGATCTTATCTGTTTGTGGATAGTTTTTTATAACCATTTCAAACTTTAAGATCAACTCATCTAAATTGTTTGCACTGATCTGTGGTATGTTGTATTTTTCTAATAGATCTTTAGTTGTTTGAGTTGGAGTTTTTATACTAAAAAATACAGGCTTGTTTCCAGATGCCAAACTCTCTAAACATGTATGTATAGATCCACACAAAAGGTACTCAGTGTTTATAACTACATCTTCATAGTCCTCTTCGTCTATAACTTCACTAAAAGAGTTTTCAAACTCTTTTGCAGTCTCTAAAAAAAAGTAGTTTCCATTTAAAAGAGCTAAGTCGTGTTGCTTTGAGCCTTTACAAAACTCTAAAAAGTTTTTTTCATAGTCATCATCACTAAAAAAAAGTGCTTTTTTTATGCTTTTATCACCCTGTTCAAAGTATTTTGAGTCGACTATATCGTAAGGTATATCTTCACCAACTGCATACAGCCTTGAACAAAACTCACTCATCTGTTTATGCATATCAGGTGTAACATCTTCGTTATCATAGATCAGTATGTCAAGTCTCTCCATGGTATGTGGGAGGTTTCCCATAGCATCGATCCCCATAGTGTTTTTTACACCCATAGTATCTCTTGCAATAGAAGCAGCCCTGTAATCACCACTACAAAGTGTAGGCTCAAACTCATGTAAAGCATTTGCTATAGCACTACAACGCCTTACATTGTCCAAACTATCTCTATGAGAACTTTTTGCATAAATCCATAATTTCATAACTATCCCTTTGTCGATCAATTGATAAAAAGTATAACAGAGATTAAAATAGATTCGTAGTGTTAAAATGGCTTTTGGTAAAATTAAACACCTTACTCTTTATCTATACTATCAACAATGATCGCACCCATAGAGGCTGGCATTGCTATGATAAGGACTCTTTTTATGGCTGTTATGGGATCATCCACAAGTGGGAACTTGTCTAGTGCAAAAAGTAGTAACATTACTACAATCAAAGTTAAAACATAAGCTGCAAAAATCCTAAATACATAAACAACAAATCTGTTTGATACTGCACCTTGAAATATACTTTGGTAAGCAAAAAGTGCTAAAAAACTCAAAGACAAGATCACTATAAGACCCAAGTTATACCATGAGAGTGTCTCACCAAGTCTCCAAGCCTCTTCAGAAAAAGAGATAGGCACAGCTAGTGCAAATGCACCTATAGCGATCTGACCTATATCTTCAAAGTTAAAGTAGAGTTTTTTCATAGCTTCTCTTTTAGATCCTCTTTTGCAGCGTTGTACCCAACATCTATAAGATCTTTAATTTGGGATGTGTTTACAATATTGAACTCAAAGAGATCTGGCTGTATTTTCACACCTTTGTCTTCTAGTTCCATATTTGTAGATTTATTAACCATTATATCAAATGCATTTAAAAGTATTTCAACGACCCCTTTTGGTCTTTTATAGGCGTGTCTTGCGTTTAAATCTATTGCTATTGTGTAGTCTACATCAAATTCTTTTATAGCTTCTAGGGGGACGTTTTCAACTAGTCCACCATCTACTAAAAGCTGCTCATCCATCTCTACAGGTATAAACAAACCAGGTATACAACTACTAGCCATAACTGCTTTTTTTACGGACCCTTTGTTAATAACGACCCTTTTCCCAGTTGAGATATCTGTTGCTACTACGTTAAATGGTATATTTGCATCTTCAAAATTTACATCGCCTATATTATCTGTTATTAGTTTACCTATTTTGTCATTTGTGAGAACGCCCATACGTGAAAATGTGATGCTTGAGAGGTTACTCCACTTTATACCTAGTGCTATATCTCTGATCTCATCAGCACTCTTTCCAAATGCATACAACGCACCTATGATCGCACCAATACTTGTACCACTAATTGCGGATATATCCAACTCTAACTCTTCGATCGCTTTGATCACACCAATGTGAACAGAGCCCAAAACAGCTCCACCACCTAGAGCTAAGCCTATTTTTTTGTTTTGCATATATAAACTTTATCCTTGTTTTTATTTTAAAAGTATACTCTATTAATATTACAAAGATACTATTAATTGATCAACTAAGGTAAATTAAACTAATTTAGATAAAATTGGCAAAACAAAAAGGTACATTATGGGTGAATCTAAAGTTCATGAAGCTATAGAGATAGAAAAGTCAGAGCTACATATATTAGACATAAAGGCTATCATAAACAACGATGAAGTATATAAGCAGTATAAGAAAAAATATCAAGATAACCTCTACAGCTTAATACTTTTAACCCTGACACACAAGTCTTTTGATCACCAAGAGGCAAAAGAGTTATTTCATAGCATTGTAAAACACAACGAAAAACTTACAAAGGTTCTAAAAAGAGATCCAGGTATAAGTGTAGCAGCACTTGATTATCTTCAAAATATCAAAAGGGTTTTGTATTACCCCGCTCTAATAGAAGAGAGTACTAGCGACTTTCTTACAAACTCTACTGCAAAAGATGGTTTAACTGATCTTTATGTAAAAGATATTTTAGATGTATTTATAGACAAAGAGATAGAAAACTCAAAAAGAAAAGGTACAGATCTTAGTTTTGCCATGTTTGACATAGATGATTTTAAAAAGGTAAACGACAAACATGGACATCAAAAAGGTGATGAAGTCCTATCTGAAATTGGGCAAACTATAAACCAAAACATCAGAAAAATGGACTTTGCTGCAAGGTATGGTGGAGAAGAGCTATGTATAGTTATGCCAAATACAGGTATAGACAAAGCTTCAGAGATAGCTAATAGAGTAAGAAAAAAGATCTCTGAGTTGTCATTTGATGGCTTTAGTGTAACTGTAAGTGTTGGAGTTAGTCAGATGTCAAAAAACATAAAACAAGCAAAAGATCTCATAGACTTAGCAGACAATTCACTCTACAAAGCTAAAAAAAATGGAAAAAACCAAGTGGTAAAATATGGAAAATAACTTAAAAGAACTTATAGAAAATGTAAAAGAAGAAGACTTAAACGTTGTCGATAAACTCCAATATTTGGTTGAATATATAAGACCAAAGTCTGTTGAAGATATAGAGATATCTTTAGAATCAATTGAACAACTTATAGATCTTTTTGAAGAGGAGCATAAGGTATTTGAAGAGATCTCAGATGAGATCAACACTCTGTTTTTAGAGTCTAAAATATCCTCAAACATTAGTAACTTAGGGATCCTCTCAAAAAACGGATTTAGATATGAAATAAGTGAGCGTTTTTATAACAAGTTTTTACCAACCCCACCAAAAAAAGGTGATCTTAGATATATTTTGGCTACGCTATTTAACAAAAAAGATGATCACAAATGGGTATGTGAAATCGATGATGAGATATGGATAAGACTCTTTTCATCTCTTTTTTCAAAGTCAAAAAATCTTAATAAAACTAAAAACTATTTATTTAGCGAGCTGTTATATGCAGCTGAGATCTTGTCTATATGGATCGCATCTGAAGAGTTTGACGACAACTTTATCCGTCTTGACAAAAGTTTTTTAAACAGTGACTCTGCTTTTATAGCACTCCAACGTGAGATCAGTAACTTTGTAAACAACATACAATCTGATGAGATAGACATAAGATCTACTAAATTTGATCTTGAACACATTGAAGTTCTGATCGAGCAGTGTAAGGAACAAGTAATAACTCTTAAAAAAAGATCTGTAAAATCTGGAATATCGATCGATCTTACATACCAACTTGAGAGACTTACCCAGATCAACCAAAGGCTAGAGGATATACTAGAACTTATAACTAAGTTTGAAACAGACGAAGCCAACCACGCTTTAGTAGAGCTTTTTAAAGAGGCTGTCATTAAAAACTCTACAAAAAACTCCCTCTCAGAACTTTATGGTCAGGGGATACACATAGTTGCAAAAAGTGTTACAAACAACACAAGCGAGCATGGTGATCACTACATAACAAGTAGTAAAAAAGAGTATATAAAAATGTTTCTAAGTGCAGCTGGAGCTGGGATCATCATAGCACTTATGGCACTTGTAAAGATAGACATAGTCCAAGCTGAGTTTTCACAAGGTATGCAAACCATACTGGCTAGTTTAAACTATGGATTTGGGTTTGTTTTGATCCACCTACTTGGGTTTACAGTTGCTACAAAACAACCCGCCATGACTGCATCTAGCTTTGCAGAAGCGGTCAAAAAAGATGAAGGCAAAAGAACCGCAAACCAAAAAAAGCTTGTAAATCTATTTTTTCAAGTAAGTAGATCACAGTTTGCAGCAGTTTTAGGAAATGTAACCCTTGCTTTATCTATAACTTTTTTAATAGCTTACTATGTTACAAGCAAAGGTAATGTTATCCTTAATGAGGGTGAAGTGGAGTACTACCTTGCTGGGCTTGAGCCTATGGCTGCACTTTTCTTTGCTGCTATTGCGGGAGTTTGGCTCTTTTTATCTGGTCTAATCTCTGGGTATTTTGACAACCGTGCTGATCTTTTAGAACTTAAACAAAGGTATTACCATCTACCACTGTTTAAAAAGCTATTTAACAACCAAAAAAGAGAAAAGCTAGCCCAGTACCTGCATGATCACCATGGAGCTATAGCTGGTAACTTCTTTTTTGGTGTACTTTTGGGGATCACACCGTACTTAGGTTACTTACTAGATCTTCCACTAGACATCAGACACGTTGCGTTTTCAAGTGCTTATTTGGGGATTTCTTATATGCATATGGATATGTCAACATATCAGTTTTTGTACTTTTTAGAGTGTGTACTGCTTATAGGTATTGTTAATTTGGTGGTGAGTTTTATGTTAGCCCTAAAGATCTCTTTAATCTCAAGAGATACAAACTTTGGTAATCTATTTTCATTTTTAAAACTGCTCTTTATAGAGATGCTCAAAAGACCACATGAGTTAATACTTCCTTTTGGAAATAAGGACTCTAAGTCTTAGATTTGTCTAGTGAGCAATCTATGTTGTTTAGATTTAAAAGAACTTTCTTC
>JBEPWC010000156.1:0-5328 GCA_041642615.1 Sulfurimonas sp.
AGAGTATCTAAAACAAAACAGTGGAGTTTTAGTTTTTATAAACAAAACTAACCACCAAGACAATGCTCATATGAAAGAGATAGGAACAGGAGCTCAGATCATAAAAAGCTTAGGGATCTCAAAGATGAATCTTTTAAGTTCCTCTTCCCAGACAGATATTGTTGGTCTTGGCGGATTTGGTATTGAGATCAATGAAACAATAGTTATCTAAAGAAGAGATATGCTGAATTTTTTTGAGCGAATAGAGGATGGAAAAAAAGTCAAAATAGAGGTTGAGAGTGAAATAGAGCGTTATAGAGATAACCCGTGGCTTTTAAGTGTTTTTTTGCATCTAGATAGTTCAGATAGTAAAGCACCTGACTACTTGGAATTTCTTCGTCTTAAAGGTTCGCTTATAATCTCTTTAGAAGATGAAGACAGGACAGGTTATATAGGTTCAAGGATTATAGACGGCTGGACAGAGTTTTATTTTTATTCAAAAAACTCCGATGGAATCAAAGAGAGAGGGGGAGATACGCTGCAATTTGAACCGTATGATTATGAAAGTCATGTTGATAAAGATAGTGAGTGGTCTTTCTACCACAGAAAACTTGAGCCTACACCTGAAGAAGCTAAAAAGATAGCTCAAAAAAAACAAATTGCAAAGATGTAAAAATACATGATTGAAAAATACATAAATATAGATGAAGATTTTAGTGTAGAGGTTAAGCTAGATATAGATGAGGACATAAGAACTTACCCTTGGTTGTTCTCACTTTTTATAGAGGCTAAGTTAGATGAAAAAACAAAAGATGAGATCATACGCATAGTTGAGAAAAAGCCATTTGTTGAGTATGTTGGTATGCGTTTCATCGATGGTTGGAGTGAGCTTTATTTTTACTCACTAAACTCAAAAAACTTACAGCAAGAGGTTTATGCTTACGTGCAACAAAACGGTTTAAAGTATGAAGGTGGAGTTGTAAAAGATACAAGATGGGATTTTTACCGTGGAAACCTAGAACCAAGTGAAGTTGAGTACCTTATGATCGAGTCTTTAAAGATCGTATACATGCTTGAGCAAGAGGGTGATGATGTATCAAAAGAGCGTGAGGTTGAACACTATGTGATGTTTGACACCCAAACACAGATGCAACGTTTTGCCGAGAGTGCAAAGGAGTTGGGTTTTGAGTTTAAAGATGAGATTAGCGGCGATGAGTGTCAGTATGGTGTAGCCTTGATCAAAAAACATAACTTAGAGTACAAGGTTTTAAGTCAGACTATAAAAAGTTTATGTACACTATCTAACAAGGAGCATGGTTCTTATGAGTTGTGGAGTACAACCTTAGTAGAGAGTAACTAGATGAAAAAGATGTTTGGGCTTGTTGGAGTTGCAAACTACCTTATTGTAGTGTTTTTAAACGCTTTTACAGATCTTGGTCACAAGATCATCATACAAAACACTATTTTTAAAGTCTATGATTCAAGTGAGCAGATAGTCTTAACTGCGATTATAAATGCTATGATCTTACTCCCCTTTATACTTGTTTTTTCACCATCTGCATTTATTGCAGACAGGTTTGCTAAAAACTTGATCATGAAACACTCAGCAGCTTTTGCTATTGCGATCACACTTTTGATAACTTTTTCGTATTATCAGGGTTGGTTTTTATTTGCTTTTTTAATGACATTTCTTTTAGCTCTTCAAAGTGCGATCTATTCACCTGCAAAATACGGATACATAAAAGAGCTAGTTGGAGAGAAGTTTATAACTCAGGGTAATGGAGCTGTTCAAGCTGTAACGATCGTAGCAATTTTAGGTGGGATTATCTTTTACTCAGCTTTTTTTGAGTCTATGGTTGGAGATAGATTTTCAACAAATGAGGAGATCTTAAAGCATATAGCTCCCCTTGGATGGTTGTTAGTTTTAGGCTCGATTATAGAGTGGTACCTAGCATATAAACTTCCTTTGAAAAAGCAAAGTAACTCTAGTAAGGTATTTGATTATTCTAGATATTTTAGTGGAAATTATCTATTTAAAAACCTCAAAAAATCAAAAAGAAAGCCTGAGATCTTTGAAGCGATTATAGCTTTAAGCATACTCTGGTCCATCTCTCAAGTAGTGCTTGCTATATTTGCTGAGTATGCAAAAACAAACCTTGGAGTAACAAATGCACTTATAGTTCAGGGGGTTATGGCTTTAGCTGGACTTGGTATAGTTTGTGGCTCTTTTATAGTCTCTGTTTTTTCGAAGTATTTTATAAACTTAGGGTATGTTTTTTTAGGTGCTGTTGGGATTACTGTTATGATCTTTATAGTCCCACACTCTGCATCTATGAGTTTTAACGCAGTGCTATTTTTTCTTTTTGGTATTTTTAGTGCATTTTTAATAGTCCCACTAAACTCTTACATACAGTTTTTAGCACCATCTACACACCTTGGAACAATACTAGCTGGAAACAACTTTATACAAAACATTTTTATGTTTATCTTTTTAGCTTTAACAACTCTGTTTGCATATTTTGGTATGGACTCTATAGTTTTGTTTTACATAATGGGTTTTGTTGGACTACTTTTAGTAGTTTTAGTTACTAGGCGATATTTTCTTATGTCTGTATGGGCATTTTTTATATTTTTTGCATCTTTGAGATACAAGTTTGTCTATTATGGTTTAGAAAATATCTCAAAAGACAAAGGTGTACTCCTTTTAGGAAACCATGTTAGTTGGATAGATTGGCTTATAATCCAGATCCCAGTTCAAAAGCGTATAAACTACCTTATGAATAAAAAAATATACAACTACAAGTTTTTCAACTCAGTGCTAAAAAGGGTAGATGTGATCCCAATATCTCCAAACTCTTTTAAAGACGCTTTTAAAAATGCATCTGAGAGTTTAACAAACTCTAATGTTGTAGCTATTTTTCCAGAGGGAGGCATAGCTAAGAGTGATGAATTGGGCGAGTTTAAAAATGGTTTTAGCCTTATAAACAAACCCAAAAACTGTGAAGTTGTAACTTTTTTTATAGATGGTATGTTTGGATCGGTGTTTTCAAGAAACAAAAAAAATCAGCATACCTCATTTTTTAAAAGACGAGTAGTTAGCGTAGAATTTAAAAAAATAAACAACAAAAACATAGATGCAAAAGAGCTAAAGCAAGTAGTTCAAGGTATGAAAGAGAAAAAGAGTTAGAATTATAATTTAACATATGGTAGAATATAGTACTTAAATATTGTTGGAGAAAACTTTAATGAATAAAACCTTGATTATCGGTGCTGGTGGCGTTGGTCGTGTTGTTGTGTATAAATGTGTGCAAAACTCTAATGTTTTTGGTCAGATCGTACTGGCTTCACGTACAAAAGCTAGATGTGATGAGATAAAAAATGAATTACCAGATGCTGATATAGTCACGGCGAGTGTAGATGCTGATAGTGTAGATGAACTTGTAGATTTGATAGATGAAGTAAAACCTAGTATTGTGATCAATGTAGCACTACCGTACCAAGATCTAGCGATTATGGATGCGTGTATTGCTACAAAAACACCGTATCTTGACACTGCAAATTATGAACATCCTGATGTTGCTAAGTTTGAGTACAAACTTCAATGGGCAAGAGATGAAAAGTTTAAAGAAGCTGGGATCATGGGGCTTTTAGGAAGCGGTTTTGATCCGGGTGTGACAAATGTTTTTTGTGCGTACGCTCAAAAGCACTATTTTGATACGATCGAATATATAGACATACTAGACTGTAATGCTGGTGATCACGGCTATGCTTTTGCAACAAACTTTAACCCTGAGATAAATCTTCGTGAAGTATCTGCAAATGGGCGTTACTGGGAAGATGGCAAGTGGATAGAGACTGCGCCGATGGAGATTATGCAAGTTTGGGATTATCCTGAGGTTGGTCCAAAAGATTCTTACCTTTTGTACCATGAGGAGATGGAATCTTTAGTGAAACATATAAAAGGTCTTAAACGTATTAGATTTTTTATGACTTTTGGACAAAGTTACCTGACTCATATGAAGTGTTTAGAGAATGTTGGTATGCTTGGGATCAAAGAGGTTGAGCATAAGGGACAGAAAATAGTCCCAATAGAGTTTTTAAAAACACTTCTGCCTGATCCATCAACTCTTGGGCCTCGTACAAAGGGTAAAACAAATATAGGTATAGTTGCAGAGGGTATAAAAGATGGTGTTAGAAAAAAGATCTACATCTACCAAGTAAGTGATCATGAAAAATGTTTCGCTGAGACAAACTCACAGGCAGTTTCTTACACAACAGGTGTCCCAGCAATGATCGGTGCAAAACTTATGCTTGAGAACAAGTGGAGCGATAAGGGTGTGTTTAATATGGAGGAGTTTGATCCAGATCTTTTTATGGATGAATTAAACTCTCAAGGTCTTCCTTGGCAAATAAAAGAGTTAGAGGTATAAAATGGATTTTAAAAGTTTAGTAGATACGATCGAGTCACTACCGCCACTCTCAAATGCAGCTATTTTGATCCAAAAGCTTTATGAAAATGGAGCTCAAGAGGTTAATATCACTAAACTTGTAAAGTTAATAGAATCAGATGCAGTTCTAACTGCAAATATTTTAAGGATGATCAACTCTCCACTTTATGGCTTTACTAAACAGATCGCATCGGTCTCTCAGGCTGTTACACTTTTTGGAACTGAGATGATTCATGGTTTAGTGCTTCATTATGCGATAAATGAGCGTATGAAAGCAAATACTGAGATGTTTGGAGTATCACCCATTATATTTAACGATGTTTGTCAACTTCAAAGCACACTAGTTATGCAATGGTATTCTAAAATAGACATAAGACAGGCTCAGTTTTTAACACCACTTGCTTTGATCATGGAATCAGGTAAGTTGGTGATGGCAAAAGATATTATGAAAAATAACTATACTCAGAAGTTTAAACAGGGTTATATGGGTGCTAAAAGTACTGTGGAGTTTGAGGACTCTGTTTATATATCTTCATCATATTTTGTATCAGGTATGCTCTTTGAACATTGGAATCTTGAGCCATTGTATGTTGAGATACTAAAGTCACTAGACTATGAACCAGAATACAAATCAGACAAGGTTGAAAGTTATGCAGATACCTTAGCTGTCATAAAAACAGCCATAAATCCTAGAGAGATCTTAACTAAAGAGTCGGTTTTAAGAGCTGCTAGGATCGTAAAAGAGCTAGGTTTTGACGAACAGACATTTATAAATATAGCACTAAGAATTAAAAAAACATATATACAGAACTTAAAAAACAGATGAAAACACCATACTACCTATGCGAAGAGGTATTGCTAGAAAAAAACCTTAAACTTTTTGATCATGTTCAAAAAGAGA
>JBEPWC010000157.1:0-5264 GCA_041642615.1 Sulfurimonas sp.
AAGTAAAAAGTTAAAAACAACTACTAAAAAAACTTGCATATTATGGAATATAGATCTTATCTAACATCTCTAAGTATTCACTTTTTGGATCACTTTGAAGCGTGATCCCACCACCACTTTTATAGATCAGATCATTACCCACTTTTTCAACAAAACGAATCATAACACCACTATCAAAACTCTCTCCATCGAACACCCCAAAGACTCCACTAAAAAAACCCCTATCATACCCTTCAACCTCTTTTATGATCTCTAAAGTTGATCTTTTTGGTGTGCCACTTATACTCCCAGCAGGTAGCAGTTTTTTTAGTATGTCGCCTAGGTTTTCATGCCAGTTTGCATCAAGTTCACCACATATATGTGAACTAACTTGTAGCAGTTTTTTATCCCCAGCGTCTATTTTTGTTATGTAGCGAAAATCTTCTACCCTTACATTTTTTGAAACCATATTTAGATCATTTCTCAATAGATCCACGATCATAACATGCTCAGCCATCTCTTTTTGATCTGCTAAGATCACACTATTTGCTTGAGGGATCTGTGCATCTATTGTCCCTTTCATAGGAAAAGTACTTATTGTGTTGTTTTTGATCTGCACAAAAGTCTCTGGTGAAAAGCAGAGAAATCTATCTTTATATCTTAGCTTATAATGTGCATTTGCCACAGAGAAGATCTCTTTTAAACTAAGGTCTGTTTCAACTCGTGTCTGAGACGTCAAATTTAAAAGATATGTATCCCCGTTTTTTATCCTCTCTTGAATATAGTCAAATTTTTGTTTATATGTTTCATAATCTATTGGTATTTTTTTTAGTGTGTATGGATGTTTTTTGTATATGTAATTTTGATCTATACTAAACTCTATATCGTGATCTTTGAGGTTTTCTAAAGGGATCACATCGATCTCTTTAGCTTCAAAATCACTAACAAACAAAAAAGGCTCTTTTGCTTTTGCTAAAGAGTTTAGTTTATCCCACATCATTGATCAGTTTTTTTAAAACCGCCATACGTATCAAAACACCGTTGCTTACTTGATCTAAAACTTTACACCTTTGATCTTCAAGCATAATATCGCTTATATCTATGTTTCTATGAACTGGGCCTGGGTGTAAAAGTATAATGTCATGATCACCTACAAGCTCTTCTGTTATACAAAAATCACTAGCGTAATCTTTTAGCGATGCATAACTTTGAGAGGAGTGTCGCTCAGTTTGTGTACGAAGACTCATAATAGCATCTACTTCATCTATGATCTCACCTATATAGTGTGTAGTTCTAAGATCTGTTTTTGGTAAAAAATGTGGAGGTGCTACTAGTATAACTTCCATCCCAAAACGGCCTAGTAACTCTATGTTTGAGTTTGCTACACGTGAGTTTTTTATATCTCCAACTATCGCTATCTTTTTACCCTCTAGTGTTTTAAAGTGATCCTTTAGAGTATACAGATCAAGCAGTGCTTGAGTTGGGTGTGCATGTGCACCATCACCTGCATTTATGATTGAGGCTTTTGTGTGGTTTGAGAGGATCTTTGGTACACCTGAGTTTTGATGTCTAACTATAATAGCATCTGGTCCCATAGCATCTAAGTTCATCGCAGTATCTACAAGCGTTTCACCTTTTTTGGTTGAGCTTTTTGCTACATCAAGATGGACTATCTCAGCACCTAAACGCTTAGCAGCTATCTCAAAAGAGCTTCTTGTGCGTGTAGAGTTTTCAAAAAAAAGCGTTATGATTATTTTATCACTTAAAATTCTGTGAAATTTACCGTCTGAAAACTTTTTGGCATCCTCTAAGAGTTGCTCAATCTCCTCTTTTGTAAAATCTTTAGTAGATGTTAAATGTTTCAATTTATACCTTAGTTTTGATCGTTTTTATTTTAGAGATTATACAATACATCACAAATTTTGTCTATATTTTCAGAGACTTTTAAAACTTCAAAATTAGTTTTTTTAAAGTATGGTTCACTTACATCTTTAAAACTCTTGTCATTTTCTCTACAGTTAAATACTACAGCGTGTTTAATGCCCACATCTTCTAATACTCTTTTTGAAAGTAGCGTATCATTAATACATCCAAGTGAGCAATGAGTAACTAGTAGTGCACCTGCATAGTAGTGTTTTATAAGATCAACTACCATATGATCTTTATCAACAGGTACTAAAAGCCCACCAGCCCCCTCAAAGATCAAAACATCACAAAGCTCTTCAAGCTGTTTTACTTTTTTGTCTACTAAGTCAAAATCAAACTCTTTAGCCTCTGAAGACACAAATGGAGCAGCTGGCAGTTCATAAGAGAGTGGTACAATATCTTTAACTTCTAGATCTCTAAACTCACCATTTAACTCTTTAACACATTTTAAAAGTTCATCCCCATCTGGGTATACACCATCAAAAACACCTGTCTCAATTGGCTTTATAACACCAACTCTTAGTCCACGGGAGGCTAACTTTTTTAGTATAAGCTTAGTTGTGTAAGTTTTTCCAATATCTGTATTTGTAGCTGTTATAAATATTCTTTTACTCATAATTATCTCTATTTTGTTATAATCTTGCACTATTTAAAGGTTATTAAACAATGAACAATTTTGAAGATTATTGTACCCAATTTGTCCAAGATATTGGAAATAAAGAAGCATCTGTAAGTCCAACTATCACTTCATCTGCATCTTTTGCTTATGGCGATCCACAAACAGCTGAGGGGATTTTTAATGGAAGTGTTAAAAAACCACTCTATTCAAGAATGGGAAATCCAACTACAGCTAAACTTGAAAGTGTTTTAGCAAAGATGGATGGTGGAGTCGGCGCCATAGCAACAAGCAGTGGTATGGGTGCTACAACACTTGGGGTTATGAGCATAGTCTCATCTGGTGATGAAATCATATCTATTGGTGGACTTTTTGGTGGGACTTATTCACTTTTTAGTGAGACACTAACTCGCTTTGTGGTTACTACACATTTTTTTGATGTTGATGATCTAGATGGTATAAAAAATTCTATTAACAAAAACACAAAAATTATCTTTTGTGAGAGTGTTGGTAATCCAAATATGAAACTTCCTCAGATTGAGAAAATAGCTGAGATAGCTAACACTTCAGGTATTGTTTTTATAGTTGACAACACAATCACGCCACTAAGTGTGAAGCCACTTGAGATGGGTGCAGATATCGTAGTTTACTCAACTACAAAGATCATCTCAGGAAATTCATCTGCTCTTGGTGGATGTGCAGTTTTTCGTCAGATCAACGATGGTGATGATAAATTTAAAACATCAAGATACAAAGATATACATAAGTTTATAGACAAGATGGGTAAGGGTGCACTTATAGCAAATGGTAAAAAAAGAGCACTAAGAGACTTTGGTATGAGTGCATCTGCACATGCTAGTTATCAAACTTTGTTAGGCTTGGAAACTCTAGCACTTAGAATGGATAGGATTATATACAGTGTAGAGATAGTTGCTAAAGCACTTGATAAAACAGGACTAAATATTAACCATCCGTCTTTAGAGTCAAATATTCACAACACAAGATACAAAGAGTTGTTTCCAAAAGGGTGTGGGACACTTTTAACTATAGATATGGGTTCTAAAGAGAGTGCATATAAGTTTTTAGAAAACTCAAAACTAGCAACTATAACGGCTAATATTGGGGATAGTCGTACATTAGCACTACATATGGCTTCAACAATATACAGTGATTTTAACCAAGAACAACGTGAGTTTCTTGGTATAACAGATGGTTTAATCAGAGTCTCAATAGGCTTAGAAAATCCACAAGACATAATAGAAGATTTTAAAAAGGCGGCTATGTAATGGGAACACAATTTGAACATGAGTTATCACATGAGATTGAGGTGCAATACCCTAAAAAATATAAAGTTATAATTTTAAATGATGACTACACATCTATGGAGTTTGTAATAGATATACTTATGAATGTATTTCATAAAACTTACGAGCAAGCAGAAGCGATAATGCTTGATGTTCATAAAAAAGATAAAGGTGTATGTGGAATCTACACATATGAGATAGCTGAAACAAAAGTTATAACAGTGCATAAACGTGCAAAAGAGAGTGGTTTTCCACTTAAATGTATGATCGAGGAGGAATAAATGATAAGCTCAAACCTAAACTCCGTTATAAAAAACTCAATTAATTTTGCAAAACAATTAAGACATGAGTACCTTACAATAGAACATATTTTTTATGAGATCTTAGGATCAGATGAGGGGATGTACATAATCCTTGCATGTGGTGGCGATGTTGAAAAGATGCGTTCACTTTTAAAAGCATACATCACAACAAATATAGACCCACTTCCAAACAATGTAGAGATAGAACCGTATGAGAGTGTAGCACTCTCACGTGTTGTTGATTCTATGATCAGACACATCCAAAGTGCAGGTCAAAACTCTGCTGATGTAGGTGATATGATCGCGGCTTTATTTGAAGAGAAAAATACATTTACACATAACTTGCTAGAAGAGTACAATATCTCAAGACTAGATGTACTAGAGATAATCTCGCATGCAAATACACAAGAGGATGTAAAAGAAGCAGGAGAAGACTTTTTGTCAAAATACTCAATAAATCTGCTGCAAAAAGCAAGAGATGGCAAAATAGATCCTGTAATAGGGCGTAAAAACGAGATAGAGCGTGTAACTCAAATACTTTGTAGAAGAAAGAAAAACAATCCAATTCTTGTAGGTGAAGCTGGTGTTGGTAAGACTGCGATCGCTGAGGGGTTGGCTCTAAATATTGTAGCTGGAGATGTTCCAGATATTTTAAAAAATTCGGATCTTTTTGCACTTGATCTTAGTGCTATGCTTGCAGGTACAAAATATAGAGGTGACTTTGAAAAGCGTCTAAAAGGTGTAATGGATCAGTTAAAAAAGAATCCTAATGCAATTCTTTTTATAGATGAGATCCACACGCTCATAGGTGCAGGTGCTACAAGTGGGACAATGGATGCAGCAAACCAGTTAAAACCAGCCTTAGCTTCAGGTGAACTTAGATGTATGGGAGCTACAACTTTTGCAGAGTATAGAAACGGTTTTGAAAAAGACAAAGCACTAAGTAGAAGGTTTTCAAAAGTAGATATAGATGAGCCATCAATTGACACAAGTATAAAAATACTAAAGGGGCTAAAAACAAAGTATGAAAAACATCACAATGTAAAATACACTGCTAAAGCACTAAAGAGTGCAGTTGAGCTTTCAAAAAGATATATAACAGATAGGTTTTTACCAGATGTAGCTATAGATATTATC
>JBEPWC010000158.1:0-5232 GCA_041642615.1 Sulfurimonas sp.
CAGAAACAGCTACATACAGTGTTGATGAAGCCTTAAAGATTTATTTCGATCCGATTGAACAAGTGATTGGCAATCCTCCCTCTATTATCAACACAAAAGAGCAATTGGATTATTTTTTATCAAGACGGTTTTTATTTACAGCATATAATAACCTAAGAGGGCTAGATTCTAAGATATATGAGCACAGCGAAATTAAAGACAAGATCGCTATTATAGAAGAACTTCATAAAGCTTACAATAGTTTAAATGAACAGATAGATATTCCACAATATGCTTTTGAGATGATCTTTTTAAGAATACAGCCAGAATATGTAAAAAATCAAGAACAACGAGAAAAGTATAAAAGTGCTATACCATCGCTTACAGATCTAATAGAGACACTAGAGACAGACCTAAAAACTGGATATGAAAACCTTAAACAAACAACAAACAAAAAACTAAAAGAGAATATAAAAACAAAACTTAAAAAGATGCGTGGCGTATATATGGATGCTATTCATGAGAGAGCTTGTATAAAAGAAGATCTACAAGAACTAGCTAATATTAAGCAGATATACACAAAAAAATATTTTCAAGAATTTGACAATAAACTGTCTATTATGCAGGTAAAATACAAAGATATGATTGCTAGAATTTTAAACTATAAGGCATATGATTTTGATGCTTATCTTTGGAAATGTGCAGTAAAGTCAAAACCTATCAATGATTACTTCAAATCTTCTGGGATCAAAGGTACATACTCAACTGAAACATTTTTAAGATACTATCTAAAAACTTTAGATACAGACAAGCTTAGAAACGAACAAGAAGAACTTTTTAAACTTTTAGAATATTTTGAAAAAAGAGATAAAAAAAAGTAAGTTATTTTACAAAATAGTTCGAGGCAGTTTTTTGCAGACGTACTAAAGTACGTCGAAAAAACTAACGAAGAAATATGAAGTAAAACTATTTTATAGCTATGAAAGTTGCAAAGTTTGCCCAGCGAAACACTACTTCACAGTGACTAAACCCTGCATTTTTAGCCATCTTTATATTTTCTTCTTCTGAGTATGGAACTAGGACATTCTCTAAGGCTTCTCGTTTTTGTGAGATTTCAAACTCACTGTAACCTTGTTTCTTTTTAAAATCATAGTAGTGTTCGATCAGGTCTTTATTTAACTTTGGGTGGTGCGATATAACCTTTTCGCTAAATATAAAAAATCCATCTTTTTTTAGTGAATCAGCGATCTTTTTAACAAGCTCCTCACGTACAAGTGGGCGTATAAACTGTAAAGTATAGTTACTTACAAAAACATCAGCCTCTTTGTAGTCGTACTCTAAAATATCTGCATTTTCTAAAACTATATCGGCATCAAAAGCGTGAGCCTTTTTACTAGCTTGTTCAAGCATTGCATCTGAGTTATCAAGACCTATTAGCTCAGAGTCCTTGTTTTGTTTTGCGATCGATATAAGCAGTGAAGCAGTTGAACACCCAAGATCATACATAACTCCACCACTCTTAAGGGATTTAAGAGCAAAAAACTTAGTCATATCTTGGCTTTGCTCATAAAAGGGTACACTGCGACTAAGCATATCATCAAATACGGCCGCTACCTCTTCGTCAAATTCAAACTGTTTTTTTATAGGTTTTGCAAATATTTTATCATTCATAATGGAATTTTAGCAAAATTACCATATAATCACCACTATATTTTTTTGGAGAGTGGAATGGATTTTAGTGTATCTACTTTAATGATGATCTTTTTTGTACTTTTACTAATTATAAGTATGTGGAAAATTTACGATTTTTTACCAAACAAACAACTTGAAGATGATGATACAACACCAGAGGCTACTAAAGATCTGATGCACTTAATGTATAGTGTTATAAAAGAGAACAAAGGTGAGCTAACAAATGCTGAACTTTTTTATAAAATGCAAGAACACGAAGAGTTTGATAGCCAGAGGTTTTGGAGGTTTAACCTAAATAGACTCAACCAACTCCTACAGAAATTTTACATAGAAAATCCAGATGCATCAAGCATCATGGATATCTACGAAAAGGTAAAGGACTAGTTTCTACCCAGCGCATTTAAATCTTTAAATGCTTCTTCTACACGCTCAACCAAACTCTCTTGTCCCGCACGTAACCACTTTCTAGGATCGTAGTACTTTTTGTTTGGTTTATCCTCACCCTCTGGGTTTCCGATCTGAGCTTGAAGGTAGTCTTTATGTGTTTCATAATAGTTTTTAACACCATCCCAAGTAGCCCACTGAGTATCTGTGTCTATGTTCATCTTGATCACACCGTATGATATAGCCTCTTCTATCTCACTTTTTGCACTACCACTTCCACCGTGAAATACAAAAAATACAGGTTTTTTATTTTCAGTGTTGTATTTATCTGCTATATATTTTTGAGAGTTATCTAAAATCTTAGGAGTTAGTGTTACATTGCCTGGTTTATAAACACCATGAACATTACCAAATGACGCAGCGATCGTAAAGTTTGGAGACACTTTGCCAAGCTCCTCATAAGCATAAGCTACCTCTTCTGGCTGAGTGTATAAAAGAGCGTTGTCGATGTTTGTGTTATCCACTCCATCCTCTTCTCCGCCTGTAACACCAAGCTCGATCTCTATATGCATACCAATATTTGCCATTCTCTCAAAATAAGTTTTAGAAATAGAGATGTTTTCCTCTAGAGTTTCCTCTGAGAGATCAAGCATATGAGATGAAAATAGTGGTTTTCCATTTGCATCATAGTACTGCTCACCAGCTTGAACTAGTGCATCGATCCACGGAAGAAGCTTTTTAGCTGCATGATCTGTATGTAAAATGACCGGCACACCATAAGCCTCAGCCATCATATGTGTGTGAATTGCTCCACTCACAGCACCATTGATCGCAGCTATTTCGTTTTCGTTGCTCAAACCTTTTCCTGCATAGTAAGAAGCACCACCATTACTAAACTGTATGATTACTGGAGATTTTACTTTAGCTGCAGCCTCTAAAACACCATTTATAGAGTCATTTGAAACAACATTTACAGCAGGGATTGCAAAGTTATTATCTTTTGCATGTTGATAAACCTTTAAAACATCATCACCAAAAAGTACTCCGGGCTTGACTATATCTAAAATTCCTTTACTCATAAAAACACCTTCAAAAAAATAATTTACTTATTATAATATATAGTTCTTTTAAAACAACTTTCTTAAGTATCTATTTTTATGCTAAAATACAGTAAAAAATAAATAGATAGAGCAACAAATGGACTTAACTATAGAAGAGTACGCTAAAAAATTTAAAATGTCTAAAGAGATGGTGAGATCTAAAATAAGACAGGAAAAACTAAACTTTACTATGCAAAATGGCACTACACTAATTAGTGTTCCTGATGAAAACATATCTACACCAAAAGTTAAAAAGCAAGTAAGTTTACAAAAAAACATTATGCAAAAAGCCACAGTTGCAACTGTTTTGGGTCTGTACAAAAGGGAAAACAGCTACCTAAAAGACAAGATCGAAAAACTAGAAGCTAAGATAGATAAACTAATAGACGACAAAGAAAAAATGCTACGTGCTGAGAGAGACAGAATAGAGGGGATATACACAAATAAAGATGAGCAGTTAAAAAATATTTTAGAGCTTATAAATGAGAAAATAACCCAAGATAAAGAGCAAACACTTTATGAGATAGAACACTCTACTCAAACTGAAGATGAGATCGTTGAGTTAAAGGAGTATTTAAAAAGTCTAGACCTAAAATCATCTCAAAGAAAAAATATTAAAAAGAGATTTCAAGAGGCTTTACATGAAGATATAAGGCTTATAGAACAAAATGGAAAAATTTACTTAGATTTTTCAAAATATGACTATAGCGATCTTTTAGCACTCTAGGGATACAGAGACCTTGGAAGAGAAGAACGTCAAAACAAGAAATATTGAACTCTCAATAAAAAAATATGCAAAAGCTAATAATGCAAGTGTTGAGATCATAGACTTTAAAATACTAAAAATAGTAACTATGATAAAAACTACCCAAGATGAAGACTATGTTGAGTTTAACGAATCATTACAAGAGGACTATGACACTGAGCAGAAGATGATAGATTATCATTTAGAGTTCTCTCAGGTATACATATTAAAACTTTTTGAAAGACAAAAGAGCAAATACTTTTTAGATTATGAAATTGAGTTTGACTACTTAAACTTTAATCCACACATAATTATAAAAAAAGAATCTAAACTACCAATAGCTAATCCAAAACAAACCTACCTTTGGCTTACTCAAGAGATAAATAAAATAAAAGCTAAAAATAAGATACTGCTTAACCTTTTCGATGAAACATATGTAAAGAAGCTAAAAATATTTACAAAGCTTATCCACTCAGGCGGTTTTACAAAAAATATAAAACTCCCCCTTATAAAAACGATTGAGCCTGATATAACACAAGAGGGTGAACTAACACTTTACTATGAAAAAAAAAGACATAAACAGGAGTTAGCGGAGGTAGAAGAAGGTGAAGTGATTGTTGAATTTAAAAAACCAAAGTTTGGAAGAAATGGGCTCGATGCTTTTGGAAAAGTGATTAGCAGTGAGTATAAAAAAAGTCAAAAAGACCTAGACTACGATACAGATGATCAAACAATACAGATAAAAGAAGATCAAAGCAAAAAACTCTATATTGCCAAAACAAAGGGCTATGTAAATATACATAAAAACCTGATGTTTATAGATAAAAAGATAAAAAAAAGAAAGATAAACCGTGTTGAAGATAAGGTCTCTGAGAATGAAGATAATGAGATAGAGGTAGTAGTTTCCGACAAGGATTCATCACAAGACAGTGTTGGAGAGGGAGTAGAGCTTACAAGTGAAACAATACATGTAGAGGGATTTGTAGGTTCAAACTCAATCTTACATGCAACAAACTTGACCATCGATGGTGCTACACACCAAAGTTCCTATCAAAATGCAAAATATGCAAAGATCAACAGACACAAAGGTACTATTCGTGCTCACGATGTGGACATTAAACTCTTAGAGGGTGGGACTGTATATGCAACTAACGTAAAGATTGATGCTTGCCTAAACGGTACTGTTTATGGAAAAGATGTAAGCATAAGAAGTGTAAAAAGCAACCTTAAAGTTTATGCATCTCACTCCATAGAGATCCAGCTAGTTAGCGGTGAAAACAACACTTTTAATATCAACTATAAAAAGATACCGATAGATCGGAAGAGCACACG
>JBEPWC010000159.1:0-5208 GCA_041642615.1 Sulfurimonas sp.
AAGAGGTTGTAGAGAAAGGTTTTATAGAAAACTTTGAAAAGACCTGTATAGTCAAGGATGGAAAAAAGATAATAGTCAACACCTCAATCTCTTTGATGCCAGATCAAAAGAGGATCTTGCTAGCAGCTAAAGACATAACTGAAGCAAAAGCTAAAGAGAGACAGATACAAGAGTATGTAAAACTTGTAGATAAAAATATAATCACTTCATCAACAGACATACATGGAAATATAACTTATGTCTCTGAAGCCTTTTGTGAGATAAGTGGCTATTCAAAAGATGAACTCATAGGAAAAAATCACAGAATTATAAGACATTCGGATATGTCAAAGAGTCTTTATAAAGATTTGTGGAATACTATCACATGTAATAAAACTTGGGAAGGTGAGATAAAAAATCTTAGAAAAGACAAAACATACTACTGGGTAAAAGCATCGATCTCGCCAGTTTTTAATGACTTAGGTGAAAAAGTAGGCTACACAGCCATAAGGCAAGATATAACAGACAAGAAAAAGATAGAGCTTATCTCGATCACTGATGGACTTACAGGTATTTTTAACAGACGCCATTTTAATGATGTGTTTCCAAAAACTATAAACAGTGCAAAAAGAAAAGATGAACTAATATCATTTTTGATCATGGATATAGATCATTTTAAGCAGTACAATGACACATATGGTCATCAGATGGGCGATAAAGTTCTTATAAAAGTAGCTGAATGTATAGAAGACTCACTACAAAGAGCAGATGATCTATGTTTTAGGCTTGGTGGTGAGGAGTTTGGTGTTGTGTTTAGAACTGACTCTAAAGACAAGGCATCTGAATTTGCAGAGATGATCAGACAAAACATAGAAGACCTTCACTTAGAACACTCTAAAAATAGTGCAAGTTTATACATAACAATGTCTATGGGGTTAGTTTGTAAAAAAGCAAACGACGTAAAAGATGAAGATGAACTTTATAAAGAAGCAGATGATATGCTTTATAAAGCAAAAGAATCTGGAAGAAATAGAGTTGTTGCTAACACTTAGCAACACTCCAGTTCACAGCGATCCATAAGATCAACCCCTTTATCGAAGTCGTAATCTTCAAACAGATCAAATATATAAAATACATTTGCACAAACATGGTACAAAATATCTTTACTATCGCCTTCTTTTGCAAAAACTTCATGGTAGTTTTGTGGGATCTTATCCATAAAATGCTCCCAGAAAGGATTTTTTGACTCAGGTTCTTTTTCAAAAAGCTCATTCATAGCATCTAAAACTAAGAATGTGTTTTTGTAGCAGTCTATATTTTTAAACGAAATGTATCTCTCCTCTATACTTTTATCTCTGTCAAACACAATTAGCCTTTTTTTAAGTTTTAAACTAATCAAAATACAGATTTTATTCCTTTGGAGGAAAAATTTATATAAGTTTGATAAAAAATAATATTTTTATTTATGAGATTAAAAATTGTTATCCAAGTTACATTATGATATATTATAGAATTAAACTAATGATAGAGACTGAACAAAATGTTTAAAATATTTTTTATTTTACTTTTACCAATTTTAATACTCTCAAATGAGAAGTTGTTTTTAGGTGGCTACTTTGATAAAAATACAGAGGTTATGCTTGTTATTGATGCTTCAAGTGGTGATATTTTAAGAGCCAACCTATCTGCTTCTAAATTTTATGGATACAGTGTAAGTGAATTGCAGTCCATGAAGATCCAAGATATAAATATCTTTACAAAAGAACAAATTAAAAAAGAGATGCAAGAAGCTACGCAAGAGAGAAGAAACTACTTCATATTTAAGCACAGACTCGCTTCTGGTGAAACTAAAAGGGTTCATGTTTCATCTTATCCGTACATATTAAATGGAAAAAAAGTTTTAATATCTAACATACATGATAACAGTAAACTAGAGAGTGCTCAAAATACAATACAACACTACAATCAAAATCTAGAGAATTTAGTTGATCAAAAAATACAAGAGATCAAAGATAAAAACAACATAATTTATGCTGTGATCACATTTACTTTTCTTGTAGCACTGTTTGTAATATATTTACTATATAGAAACATACAGGTTAGAGAGAAAAATGAACAAGAGTTGATGAACTATAAGAGAATTTTAGAGGATGAAAAAAATACTCTTGAGACTATGTTTGAAACAAATATAGATGGGGTGGCTATGCTGGATCTAAAATCTAACTTTATAAAGTTTAATAGTGCTTATTTAAGCATGACAGGTTTTACATATGATGAGTTACTAAGTAAAAACTGTTTAGAACTAACTTTGGAAAAAGACTATGATAAAGCAAAGGCTGCTGTTAGTGAAGTGATAGAAAAAGGAATAGTTAAAAACTTTGAAAAAAACTGTATTATAAAAGGTGGAGGTACAATATATGTAAACCTCTCAATGGCACTTATGCCAGATAGAGAGACAATACTAATATCTGCAAAAGATATCTCACAAATAAAAAATAAAGATAGACAAATAAAAGAGTATCTACATCTAATAGATGAAAATATCCTTTCATCCTCAACAGATCTCGATGGAAATATCACATTCATTTCTAACGCTTTTAGCAAGATGACAGGATATAGTGAAGATGAGCTTTTGGGAAACACACATAGAATTTTAAAACACCCAGATACTCCTCAGAGTATTTATAAACAGCTTTGGGAGACAATAACCAATGATCAATTATACAGTTCAGATATGCAAGGTGTAAAAAAAGATGGCTCATCTTACTGGACAAATGTAAACATCTCACCCATCTATGATCAGTATGACAATAAGATTGGATATACTGCTATAAGACACGATATATCTGATAGAAAACTTATAGAAGAGATATCTGTACGTGATCCATTAACTAATATTTATAATAGAAGGTATTTTAACGAGATCGTTCCAAAAGTGTTAAACAGTTCAAAGAGGGAGAATGAGCTACTAAACTTTTTAATGATAGATATAGATCATTTTAAACTATATAATGATACATATGGTCATCAGAAGGGTGATGAGGTGTTAGTAGAGGTTGCATCTGCTATAAAAAACTCTCTTAACAGAGCAGATGATTATTGTTTTAGGCTTGGTGGTGAAGAGTTTGGTGTGTTTTTTAAGTCTGAAACAAAAGAAAAGTCGTATAAGTTTGCAGAGAAAATAAGACGCAGTATAGAAGAACTTAAAATAGAGCATTCAAAAAGTATTACATCTGAATTTGTAACAATATCTTTAGGTTTAATATATAAAAATGCTAAAGAGATAAAAGACTTACAAGAGCTTTATAAACAAGCAGATGAACTGCTTTACAAAGCAAAGAAACAGGGGCGTAATACTGTTGTAGCTTTGTAGAAGATTTATACCTAAAGGATATACATGAAAGTGTTATTAACTGGATCGACTGGCTATATAGGAAGACGTCTAAAGCAAAAGCTTTTAAAAGATAAAAACATCTCACTAAGACTTTTTGTTAGAAACAAAAACTCAGTCTCAACAGATGTAAAAGACAAGCTAGAGATAGTAGAGGGTGATACATTTAATCAAGAGTCATTAGAAGAAGCACTAAGCGGTGTAGATACAGCCTACTATCTGATCCACTCACTCAACAAAGATGACTATAAAAACCTAGACAAAAAATCTGCTCAGAACTTTGTAGATACTGCCGCAAAATGTGGTGTAAAAAGGATCATATATCTAGGTGGACTCGGTGTAAAAGATGAACATATAAGTGAGCATCTACTAAGCCGTATAGAAACAGGTGAGATCCTTAGTTCAAACCCAGAAGTTAAGTGTATATGGATAAGAGCTGGTGTGATCATAGGCTCAGGGAGTGCAAGTTTTGAGATCATAAGAAACCTTGTGGAGAAGCTCCCCGTTATGACAACACCAAAGTGGGTCTCTACAAAAGCCCAACCCATAGCGGTAGATGATGTACTAAGGTATCTTGAGGATTCACTCCATCTTGAGTATGATAAAAATCTTGTAGTAGACATAGGTTCAGAACAGCTCAGCTATAAAGAGATGATGCTACAGAGTGCAAAAGCACTTGGTTTAAAAAGATATCTTTTACCTGTTCCATATATGAGTATAAATATATCATCCCAATGGCTAAATCTATTTACACCAGTACCATTTAGTGTTGCAAAAGCTCTTGTGGAAGGTTTAGAGAGTGAAGTTATTATACAAAATGACAATGCAAAAAAATACTTTCCTCACATAAAACCGATCCCATTTGAACAAGCTGTAGAAGAAGCAGAGGAGCAGATAAAGCAAGATCAGGTTATAAGTAGATGGAACGATAACGCTGGAAAAGTTTGGGATGAGGTGCATGAAAAAGAGTTTAGCGATGCTGTATTTGTAGATAGAAAAGTTGTAGATATATCTGGTTTGGATAAACATAAAGTCTATGAGTCATTTACATCGATCGGTGGTGAGAACGGCTGGTTTAAGTTTGACTTTTTGTGGAGAGCAAGGGGTTTTGTAGATAAACTATTAGGTGGTGTTGGGTTACAAAGAGGTAGACGAAGCCACTGTGACTTAAGAACTGGAGATTGTCTTGACTTTTGGAAGGTTGTTGATCTAAAAGAGGATGAGAGACTCCTACTTTATGCACAGATGAAAATACCGGGAAGTGCATGGCTTGAGTTTAAGATCAAAGATGACAAACTGATCCAGTCTGCATACTTTTACCCAAAAGGTGTATGGGGTAGGCTGTACTGGTACTCATTAGTGCCATTGCACTATTTTGTATTTAAAGATATGATAGATGGAGTTATAAAAAAATCGAGATAATGAATAATATAATTGATCAAATAAGTAAAAAAACAAACCTAAAGAAAGAGTATATCTCAAACATTTTAAAACTTTTAGATGAGGGTTCAACCATACCCTTTATAGCACGTTATAGAAAAGAGATGACAGGCTCAGCCGATGATGAAGTACTTCGTGAGTTTGAAACTGTATACAATGAGGTCAAAAATCTTCAAGAGAGAAAAAGCGAGGTTTTACGTCTAGTCTCAGAGCGAACAAACATCACAGATGATCTTAAAAAAAGTATAGAGTATGCTCAAAGTTTAAGAGAGCTCGAAGATATTTACAGACCATACAAAGAGAAGAAAAAAACCCGTGCGACTACTGCAATTAGTAACGGTTTGACACCACTTGCAAACATGATCCAAAAAGCAAAATTTACTAAGTCTGAGATCCAA